>JANQQM010000050.1 GCA_028289365.1 Salaquimonas sp.
GTGGTCCTTGCGGCATTGATCGCGCTCTCGTTTGTCTGGGCCGGCACCGCGCAGGCCGAGGCGCTGCCGGATTATGTGATCGAGAAATTCGGAACCCCACCGACTGTACCTGAAGGGCCCTTGCCGCCGGAATTGCAGGCCGCGGTGAAGATCGCCTTTATCGACAGCGCAAAAAATTCCGCCTGGGGGTCCGCCCAAACCCTGGCGCACGGCGAAATCACCAAGACGGAAGACCCCCGCCTCGTCTGGATCATCGCCGACCTGATGCGCTTTGCCCCGCAACGCCAGTTGAATACCGTGCTCACCGCCGCCGGCGCAAAATTACTCGGCATCGACATGCCGCGCAGCAATCAATGGGGGACCATCACCGATCACCTGATCGCCTGGGATATCCCGGCCCCGCCCGATTATCTCGAGGCAAAGCGCGGCATCTTCACCAGCGTCGTGCCCGGCTGGGACCGGATCTTTACCGAGGGCGACATTGACTGGCGCCATGTTTCCTGGGGCGGCGTGCTGATCGACGACCGCGCCTATGACACCACCGATGAGGGGTGCAATTGCATCCCCGCCGCCGACAATCCGGAGGTCTCGAGCGCCGAGGACGCGACCTGGCTGAAGGACGACGACATCGTCTTCGGCATCGGGGTCAATGGTGAATACCGCGCCTATCCGCGCCGCATCATGGAAGTGCGCGAAATGGTCAATGACACGCTGGGCGGGCGCGATCTCGGCATCCCCTATTGCACGCTATGCGGTGCCGCGCAGGCCTATTTCACCGACCAATTGCCGGACGGCATCGAACGGCCGGTATTGCGCACTTCCGGCCTGCTGATCCGATCCAACAAGGTGATGTATGACATCAACAGCTACTCCGTTTTCGATACCTTCAAGGGCAATGCCGTGACCGGCCCGCTTGCCGAAAAGAAACTACAACTGGAACAGGCAAGCGTGGTGACGACTGACTGGGGTAGCTGGAAGAAGGCTCATCCCGAAACGACCGTGCTGGTCGAGAAGCTGGCGCTTGGCCGCGATTTTGATTTCCGTAACAACCGCGATGCGAACGGGCCGATCTTCCCGGTTGGCGATGTCGATCCGCGCCTGCCGGTGCATGAAGACATCATTGGTGTCATCACGGCCTCCGGCAAACCGGTTGCGTTCCAGCGCAGCAAGGCATTTGTGGCCTTGCAAAACGGCGACGAGATCGCGGTTGAAAATGTTCGCCTGCAACTCGATGCCGGCGGTATTAGGGCCGTTGACACGGACGGCTCCGATCTCGGCAGCCATCAGGCCTTCTGGTTTGCCTGGTCGCAATTTTACCCCGGGACCGAACTCTGGGACGGGTAAGACCCGCTGCCACTCTGGCTGCTTTGCAAGCCCAATACTCGCGCACTATCGGCGCGAACCATCCGCTGCTACAACCCGTTCGACTGGCGTAATCTCAAAACGGTTGTAAAGGCGACATGGTGCGTTTCGAGTTTTCTGACAGAAAAGAACTCATCGACGGTATTCTGGTAATACTGCTCGTTGGCCTCGCAGTGCTGCCAGCCGCCTTGTTTGTCCTGACCGGCTACAAGTCGAAAGATCTGCTCGATGAGGACGGGTTGTATGAAGGTCTTGCGGCAATTGCTTGCGGGTTGACGGCCCTTTTCCTGGTTTACAAGGCTTTCTCCCTTGGTCGAAGCGACAAGCTGTTGTTGTTTTGGACACTATCGCTTGCGCTTTCCCTGCTTTTTATTGGCGGGGAAGAAATAAGCTGGGGCCAGCGTCTGATCGGTTTCGAGACGCCGCAAATCATCCGGGAAAACAATTTCCAGGAAGAATTCAATCTTCATAACTCGACCTTGATACAATCGAGCAATAACGCGCTCTCGGTAATGCTGACACAATTGCTCGTCGCTTATCTGCTCATTTTTCCGCTTGTTGTTCATGCATTCCCAACGGTGAGATCGATTACGGATTACATCCGTATTCCGGTTCCGCCGCTCGCGGTTGCCCTGGTTGCGATAACCGCAAAACTGATCAGCACACAGACCTACAGATTGATTTACGGGACGACGGAGACGGCAGACGTCTTGTCCCTGGGCGAGGCTTTCGAGACTGTATTGGAACTGTGCCTTTGTTGGGTCGCCGTCAGATATGTGAACGAGGCTTCGGGAACACGAAGTCAGGGGAAATTGCACCACTGACACCAGCAGTTTCATTTTTTGTAGGTTCATATACCTTCACGATCGGTTGAAATCTCCGGCTTGGTCAACTGGGCTTGACTTGGAATATTCATGCGAACGGATGGAGAAGGTATAATCCGGTGAAGCTGCGTACCGCATTCGGCAAGTTGGGTTTGCCTGCAATCGAGTTCATGTCCAGGGCTGGTCGTATTGATTTACGACCAATTGTTAATAGGAAACTGGGGATAATGCAGTGGCAGAACTCCGTTGTATCCGGGGAGCACTACCTGATTTCCGAAGTTCTTACCAAGGTTGTATCAAGAGAAAATCACAGCGTTTTGTTTGATGTTGGCAGCAATGATGGAATTTATGCGAAAGAACTTCTGGACTCGTTTCCAAACGCCGAGATTCATTGTTTTGAACCCAATCCAATCTCTGCCAGCCGATTGAAACAGCGATTTAATGATCATGGAAATGTCAAAATAGCCGAATGCGCAATATCCGATGAAAACGCCGATGATCTCGAACTTTATGATTTCGCCACTGACGATGGCAGCCAGCATGCAAGCGTCTATCGGGCAGTTCTGACAGATCAACACAAAGCGACAGCTGTCAAATCACATGCCGTCCGCGCAAGAAAAATTGACGATTACTGTCAGGAAACTGGCGTGACGCACATCCATTTCATGAAAATCGATGTTGAAGGGCACGAATTTGCTGCTCTTTGCGGGGCAAGGGATCTGTTGGATGAAGGGTCCGTCGATTTGATCCAGTTTGAATTTAACAAGATGAACATCTATTCAAGGACATTTTTGAAGGATTACTACGACCTATTGCCTGGTTTTGGTTTCTATCGCCTGAGAAAAGACGGGCTTATCCGGATGCACAACTACAAGGCAAAGAACGAAATCTTTCAATTCCAGAATATCCTCGCAGTAGCGCCGCGGTTCAGAGAAAAGATAGATAATCTGACCGTACGGAAGATTTGGTGAAATCACGCAGATCAGAAACATCGATCTGGAATTGCATGGTTGCCGCAATATCCAGCTTGCAAAGTCGTAGACTGCCCCCAAACACCACAAAGCCCCGGCGATGCCGAGGCTTGGTGGAATTTGGGGTATGATCGGTCGATTAGTGGCAGACGCGCACTTTCTTCCAGAAGTAGCCGTAAGGGCCCCATACCTTGATCTTTTTCCAGTAGCAGTGATAGCCG
>JANQQM010000053.1 GCA_028289365.1 Salaquimonas sp.
TTCTTCAGCACGAATGACGCGCATGCCACGACCGCCGCCGCCCCAGGACGCCTTCAGCATTAAGGGATAGCCGATCTCTTTCGCCATCGCTGCGACCTGTTTCAAATCATCGGGCAGTGGATCCGTTGCGGGAACGACCGGCACGCCGACTTCAATCGCCAGGTTCCGGGCTGCAACCTTGTTGCCGAGCCTGCGCATCGTATCGGCAGACGGCCCGATAAAGATGAGGCCATTTGCTTCGCAGGCATCGACAAATTCGGGACTCTCGGAGAGCAGGCCATAGCCGGGATGAATTGCGTCAGCGCCGGAAAGCTTTGCCACCCTCAGGATCTCGTCAATGGACAGATAGGATTCGATCGGCCCCAGATCCTTGGTAAGATGAGCACCCCTGCCGATCTGATAGGCTTCATCCGCCTTGAAGCGATGCAGCGCCAGCTTGTCTTCTTCTGCCCATACGGCAACGGTTTTGATACCGAGCTCATTGGCAGCCCGAAAAATCCGGATTGCAATTTCAGACCGGTTTGCAACAAGTATTTTATTAATCAATGGAACTATCCTGCGAAATTGAATATTGCGGCGCAACAAATATCCCTTATCATCATCCTAATGCAAGCTGGTACCTCGTTTTGCAATTGGAGACCAAGATCACGATGACTGGATTATTGCATTCTGCTCGATTAAGGTTATTGCAAATGTTCAGATCGGAACGATGAAATGGCGTCAAAAGACCAACCAACAATCATAAAGAAATACGCGAACCGGCGTCTCTATAATACCGGAACAAGCACCTATGTGACACTGGAAGATCTCGCGCAAATGGTGAAAGACGGCGAGGATTTCGTCGTCAATGATGCAAAAAGCGGGGAAAACATCACCCGCTCTGTCCTGACGCAGATCATTTTTGATCAGGAAGCAAAGGAAGGTCAGAACCTCCTCCCGATCACCTTCCTGCGGCAGCTGATCGGTTTCTACGGCGATTCCATGCAGGCAATGGTTCCCAGCTATCTGGAGCATTCGATGAACTCGTTTGCGCGTGAACAGGACAAGATCCGCGAACAAATGACCGAAGCGCTCGGCGGAATGGGCATGGGCGTGATGGAAGAACATGTGCGCAGCAATATGGAAATGTTCCAGAAGGCGATGACGATGTTCATGCCTTTCGCAGCACAGCAAAGCGTCAGCAAAGACAAGGAAGACGATGCAGAAGAGCCGCCGCCGGAAGACGAACGCGATGCGGATATCGGTTCCCTGAGAGACCAGATTGCGGAGATGCAGAAGAAACTCGACCGCCTGGGTTAATCATCATACCTTTGCCGAACATTGTACCCTCAGTAATTTCACAACTATCCTCCCAAGATCTGAAAGAAGGTGATCGATGGCCAAACTGAGCCTTTCGCGTGCAAACCGTATCGTTTCTCAAACGCTTTCCGAGGGCAGCAAAAGAGGCTTCAGCCCGCTCGCTGCGGCGGTCTTCGACGCAGGCGGCAACATCAAGGCCTATCAGGCGCAGGATGGTATTGCGCCCGGTCGGTTCGAGGTTGCTTGCGGCAAGGCCCGTGGCTGCCTGTTTATCGGGTCCGGCTCCCGTGCGCTCGACAAACAAGTGTCGGAACGGCCACATTTTCTGGCCAGTCTGACATCGGTAATTCCGGGCGGGGTCGTTCCGGTTGGCGGCGGTGTCCTGATTGTCAGTTCACGCGGCGAAACCCTCGGCGCAATCGGCGTTACCGGCGACACGTCGGACAATGATGAAATATGTGCCGTCGTCGGCGTGGAAAAGGCCGGTTACAAGGCAGTGACCGGCTAACGGCGCCGGTTCCAACTGTAAATTCTTCTGGAAATACCTTGCGAGCAAATATCCCGGCGGGTCAATAAGGCCCGCCAACATTGACGTCGCGCGATGCCGAACGAATTGAAACCGTGAACCCAGCGACAACATCCACAAAAGTGATTGCCATCAGTAAAAAGAAAACCGAGTTCGCGGCAGAGCGAACCAACAGAAATTCGACGAGATAGGCAATAAAAACCAGCGTCGAAAGCAGGTGGTCTATGATCGTGTCAGCCCCCACACGCGTCGCTTTCACTATCTCGAAAAACAACAGGAACAGACCAAGCGCAATCATCAGGTCGCCAAGATCCATGCGCCAGGTTTCACCCGATACCATGGACAGTGTCATCACTTCCGCCGACCACGGATCGGGGCTGCCGCCACCAACAAAGCCCAAAACAACAAGATTATATGCGATAAGCGGAACCGCCATCAGGGGAACATTGGTAAGCATGTTCATTGCGGGAAATTCTCCGGCTCGGATAATACGAATGCGGTAATATGCGCGTAATGAAAAGCCACGCAATACCGAAATGTTTGAATTTTGATCGGGCTAATATGCCATCTGAATCCCGGATGGTCCAATAGTCGAAATTAATCCTGGGCAAAAAACAAAAAGGCCGGCAATTTGCCGGCCATTTTTCATTCAATATTTTTTCAAGATCAGACCTGATCCTTGGGCTCAAGAATCTGACGGCCCCGATACATGCCGGTCTTCAGGTCGATATGATGTGGACGGCGAAGCTCGCCGGAATCCTTGTCTTCGACATAAGCCGGCTGTTTCAAGGCATCAGTAGAGCGACGCATTCCGCGTTTTGACGGCGAAACTTTTCTTTTGGGTACAGCCATTGGAACTACTCCGGATAAATTTTAGCGCTTCTGGAAAACTAATTCAGTCGCCGCCTGCGGCGGAACGCAAGACCGATCTGGCCAGATTGCGCATTTCGAGGCGGCTTATACATGCAGGCGGACGTTTTGACCAGCCTGATCAATCAATTTCTCTCCAAGGCGCGTTTGGGTCATGCCTCAGCGTATACAGCCAACATATCCGCCTGCCTTTGCCGCTCGTTTTTGGATGATGTTTGCAATCCGCGATTGCTGTCTGCTGGGTTTAGCTGGATTGCGCGCCAACGGATTGGGTAGCGTGCTCGTCAAGAGAGCGGCAGCCCGCGGACCAAGCCTTGCTGCGGATCTGTTGAAATAGGTTTGCGCCGCAGCCTCCACACCGAATATGCCCTCGCCAAATTCGGCAATATTCAAGTAGACTTCCAGGATCCGCTTTTTCGGCCACAAGGCATCGATATAGATCGCTATCGGGATTTCCAGAACCTTGCGAAGATAAGAACGTGAATTCCACAAGAACAGGTTCTTCACCGTCTGCATGGTCAAGGTGCTGGCACCCCTGACGCGTTCCCCCGATAAAGCGCCGTCAACCACCAGCTCCATTTCTGCCCAGTCAACACCGCGATGGGCACAGAACTGACCGTCTTCGGACATGATTACTGAATACTTCATGACATCGGCGACATCATCAAGGGCAACCCAGCGGCGATCCGCGGTCTTGCCGGTGATCATGCGCTTCATCATCAGGGTCGAAACCGGATGCACGGCTTCGAACCGGTATATTACGCCCAAACCGGCCAAGAATATTCCAAGCGCCAGGACAAACACGATGATCCTGCGTAGCGAAAATACCCTTCTGAACCACGTGAAAACGCTGGAAAACCCGGATTTTATCCGGGAAAACAAACCTTTGTTTCCCTGATTGCGCTTTTTCGCTTTATTGGATTTACGCGGTGCCATTTTCTCTGTTAGCCAGTGCAGTCAAACACGTCCGGATAGTTTCGCAGCAATACCACAGCAAATACGCTGCGCAATCCGCGAATAAGAATTGTGGGTCCTTGACCATTATTGCACTGTCTGATTACCAACTTCTTCAACACCCAAGTCAGGATCTCCAATCGTCATGAATAATTCGGAATTTGAAAGCCGCATGACCATGCGCGCCAACCAGACGACTGAGTTTCTGGACGCAATGCTAAGCGAGACAGTGGCCGATGGTGAATTGGCCAGACCGCCGCGACTGCTGGAAGCAATGCGCTATGCAGTCCTGAACGGCGGAAAACGGCTGCGGCCATTCCTTTTGCTGGAAACCGCAGAAATGTTTGACGAGACCGGCGACCTGCCCCTACACGCAGCCGCGGCACTGGAATGTATTCATTGCTACTCGCTGGTTCATGACGATCTCCCCGCAATGGACGATGATGATTTGCGGCGCGGGAAACCAACCGTGCACCGGGCATTTGACGAGGCAACCGCAATTCTAGCCGGCGACAGCCTGCTCACATTCGCCTTCGACATTCTGGCAAGTGATGGGCAGACAGACCCTGCAATCACGGCTGAGTTGGTCGCCATGCTGGCCCGCGCGTCTGGCATTGGCGGAATGGCCGGCGGACAGATCCTTGATCTCGATGGCGAGGGAAAATCGATGACGCCCCACGAGATTTCATTGATGCAATCCATGAAGACCGGCGCGCTGATAAAATTTGCCTGCGAGGCAGGTGCCGCAATCGGCAAGGCAAACACTCGCGACCGGCAGGCTGCAAGCAACTATGGCAGGCTGGTCGGGGAAGCTTTTCAGCTTGCCGACGACATTCTGGATGTCACATCCTCAACCGAGAAACTCGGCAAGAAAGCCGCCAAGGACAGTGATCGCGGCAAACCGACGCTCGTCGCTTCAATCGGTGTTGAAGCCAGCCGAAAACGGGCCCGGAATTTGGCCGAGGAAGCAATCGCCAATCTGGATTCCTTTGGCCGGAAAGCGGTCCACTTGAAGACCGCCGCACTATTCATTGTCGATCGAAAATATTAGTTCCGCCCTATACGCCAATTGGGGCATGAAATTCTGTTTTTGGACGGCATTTTGTAACTATGGGCAAGATTGCCGCCATAACACCACCTTTTGAAGAATATTTTTCTCTACCCAGCCCCAAAAACACCAAGCGGTTCCAGCAAGAATGACCGCTCCGCCATTATCTTTACACCATCAGAAAAATGGTGGTGGATATGCGCCCTATCGAAGAACAGCTTTCCGTATTTCCCGTCTTCTTCAAAGTGGACGGAAGAATGGCTGTTGTTGTCGGAAATGGCGACGAGGCATTGGCCAAGGCCCGCCTATTGCAGGAAAGCCGTATCGGCGTCCGTTTGGTAGCCTCCGCGCCGTCGCGCGAACTTGGCGCGTTCATCATCCAGAACGACATTGAACATGTTGCCACACCCTTTGCCGCAGACACATTGGCTGACGCAAGTCTGGTCTTTGCGGCGACAGGCGATGCCGACACAGATGAGCAGATTGTAGAGACGGCCCGTCAGCTCAAGATTCCGGCAAATGCAGTCGACCGTCCCGATCTTTGTGATTTTTATACACCGGCACTGGTCAATCGCGCCCCGGTCGCGGTCGCCATTGGTTCGGAAGGAACCGGACCGGTTCTGACACAAATCATTCGTTCCAAGATCGAGGCCATACTTCCTGGTTCAACCGGCAGCCTTGCCCGACTTGCAGCGCTCTATCGCGGTGCCGTCGATCGTCTCGTTCCGCGCGGTGCGCCGCGTCGCCGGTTCTGGCGTGAATTCTTCCAGGGTGGCGTTGCCAGCGCCATTAACACAGGCGACGTCTCGGGTGCACGTCGCCTGGCCACCCGCATGCTGAAGACACGTGAAGCCGAGACCGGTTTTGTCTCACTGGTTGGAGCCGGACCGGGAGCAACCGATCTGCTGACATTGCGGGCCCAGCGCCTGCTTCAGGAAGCCGACACCATTGTCCATGACAGGCTGGTTCCCGAAACGCTGGTCGCCATGGGCAGGCGGGACGCCCAACGCATACCCGTTGGCAAGTCAAAAGGCTGCCATTCGAAAACCCAGGGCGAAATTAACGATCTCCTGGTTTCGCTGGCCAAACAGGGCAACCGTGTCGTCAGATTGAAATCCGGCGATCCGCTCATTTTTGGCAGAGCCGGCGAGGAAATCGCCGCATTGCGGGAAAATGATATCAATTTCGAGATCGTTCCCGGCGTCACTTCCGCTCTGGCCGCCGCCGCAGAAACCGAAATTCCGCTGACGCTTCGCGGTGTTGCATCCTCTCTTGTTTTTGCGACCGGTCATGACCGCAATAGCGAAGTCCTACCCGACTGGGCTTCATTGGCGCTCAATGGAACGACAGTCGCCGTTTACATGGGCCGTACCGTGGCAGCTGCAGTTGCAAAACAGCTCGCCAATGCCGGCCTCGCGGCAGATACCCCGGTAGCCATCATCGAATCGGCAAGCATCGGAAACCAGAAAATCTATGCCGGACCGCTTTCAGATCTCGCAACCGTAGCCCCGGGCCGCACCTCTGACGCACCCGTCCTAATCCTGATTGGCGACGCAATTCGCCATGGCGCGCTCGAGAACAGCATACCGATCCATCAAATCAATTCTTCAAACGCAATCGCCGCATAGGCCTGTCACTAAAGGAAACAATGTCATGAAAATTATCACAGCAAACCGGCTCCATGATGGAATTGTCGTGTTTCTTTCAGCCGATGGTTGGGAAACAGACATCAATCAGTCGGCAATTCTCAACGCGCCGGACGCGGTAGATGCCGGTCTGGCAACCGCTGCGAATGCAATCAGGAATAGCGAGATCATTGACGTGAATGCCATTGATGTTTCGCTCGACGAGAACGATTCACCGGTGCCGGTTAAACTGCGCGAGCGTATCCGGGCATTTGGCCCGACGGTCCAGTATGGGGAAGCGGCCCGCCAGACACTGGCTGCCTGACGCAGAACCAAAGACCGCTACGCAAGAATTGCAATCCAGCGCAAGGATGATGGTGTATGTATCGCTATGACGAATTTGACAAGGAATTCGTTTCCGCCCGCGTCGACCAGTTTCGTGACCAGGTCGAACGCCGCATGGCAGGTGATCTAAGCGAAGACGAATTCAAGCCGTTGCGGCTGATGAACGGAGTCTATCTCCAGCTTCATGCCTATATGCTGCGCGTCGCCATTCCCTATGGAACGCTGAATTCACGCCAGATGCGGATGCTGGGCCACATAGCGCGAAAATATGATCGCGGCTACGGACACTTCACCACGCGCCAGAACATCCAGTTCAATTGGCCGAAACTGCTGGATATACCCGACATACTTGACGATCTGGCAACTGTCGAAATGCATGCCATCCAGACATCCGGCAATTGTATTCGCAACGTGACGACTGACCACTTTGCCGGTGTTGCAGAAGACGAGATTGCTGATCCGCGCGTATATGCCGAGATATTACGGCAATGGTCGACATTGCATCCGGAATTCATTTTCCTCCCGCGCAAGTTCAAGATTGCGATTACTGGCGCAGCCCATGACCGCGCTGCGATCCAGGTTCATGACATCGGCCTTCAGCTGGTCCGCAATGAAGACGGAGAGATCGGATTTTCGGTCTATGTCGGCGGTGGCCAGGGCCGTACGCCAATGATTGCCAAACAGGTGCGCGAATTTCTGCCCGAACAGGATTTGATTGCCTATACCGAGGCAATCCTGCGTGTATACAACCTGTATGGCCGCCGGGACAATAAATACAAGGCGCGTATCAAGATACTCGTCCATGAGACCGGTATTGATGTATTACGTGAAGATATAGAAGCCGAATTTAAGCGTATTCGCGATGGCGTGCTGCACCTGCCCAAGGCGGATATTGAGGCGATCGATTCCTATTTTGCGCCCCCGCAATATGCCGATTTGCCAGACCATACTGCCATGCTGGATGAGGCCAGGCGCGCTGATACCGGATTTGACCGCTGGATCACCAATAATGTCGAAGCGCACAAGATACAGGGACATTCGATCGTAACGATTTCCCTGAAACCTGCGGGTGGTCCTCCGGGCGATGCGACCGACCGGCAGCTGGAAATCATGGCGGACCTTGGCGAGAAATTCAGCCACGACGAATTGCGCATCAGCCATGAGCAAAACGTTATTTTACCCCATGTAGAAACGCGGAATTTGAAGGAAATCTACGATATCCTGGTGGTCGAGGGGCTGGCACCAGCAAATGCCGGCCTGATCACCGACATTATCGCCTGTCCCGGGCTGGATTATTGTGCGTTGGCCAATGCCCGTTCAATTCCTGTCGCGCAAGATCTATCCGAACATTTCGCCAAGGCCGAACGCGAACAGGATATCGGCGAACTGAAAATCAAGATATCCGGTTGCATCAATGCCTGCGGTCACCATCATGTCGGCCACATCGGCATATTGGGTGTCGATCGCAAGGGCGAGGAATTCTACCAGATCACCCTCGGTGGCTCGGCCGATGAAAATACCGCCATCGGCAATATTATCGGACCCGGATTTGCCAGTGAGGATGTTGTCGGGGCAGTTGACAAGATTGTCGACACCTATCTAGACCATCGCGAAACCAGGGACGAGAGCTTCCTGGCCACCTACAATCGGATTGGTCAGCAGCCGTTCAAGGACGCGCTTTATGGCTGACAACCTCGAACGCCAGCGGAACGGCAGTCGGTTTGATGTTGATGCATTGAACGAAAGATTTGCGTCATCCGGTTCAAGGCGTTTGTTGGAAACCGTAATCGCCGAAAATCCGGACAAGCGCATCGCTCTGGTTTCTTCCTTCGGCGCCAATTCGGCTGTCCTGCTGCATCTGGTCGCCAGCATCGATCCGTCCATATCGGTATTGTTCATTGATACCGGCAAGATGTTTGGTGACACCTCTGCCTATAGGGACGAAATCGCCGCCAGCCTGGGTCTAACCAATATCCGAGTGATCAGCCCGCAACAAAATGTCCTCAAGGCAGTTGATCCGCATGGCGCACTCTGGATGTCTGACCGCGATAGCTGCTGTTCAATTCGCAAGGTCCAGCCCTTTGCACAGGCGCTCAAGGATTACGACATCTGGATTTCCGGGCGCAAGCGCTTCCAGAACGGTCAACGTGTCGATCTGCCTCTCTTCGAGTTGGACGGCGCAAGAATGAAGATCAATCCGCTTGCCAATTGGACAACAGGTGATATCGACATCTATCGAAATGCATTTTCGCTGAAGCAGCATCCGCTGGTCGCAAAAGGCTATCCTTCCATTGGGTGCGAACCATGTACGACGCCGGTTAATGACGGTGAGGATGAGCGGGCGGGCCGCTGGCGCGGAATGGACAAAACAGAATGCGGCATCCATGTGCCGGCCGATACCGGAGGACTTCCGTGAGCGAAGAACAAGAAAACATCAAGCTTTGGAACCAGGAAGGCTTCGTGGAAGATACACTCACACCTGAAAAAGGTGCGGCGTTCATGTCGCCGGAAGAAACCACCGGCAAGATCGGTTCGGGGACTGCTAATGTGCTCGTACTTAAAGCCGGCGATGAGGCCGGCGGTGTCGCCGGACGTATCAGCGAATTCGATGCCGTCTTTATCGATTTCCCGGCTTTCAGCGACGGGCGTGGATTTTCAACCGCCCGGGTCTTGCGAGACAAATATGGATTTGCCGGGCAGATTCGCGCACGCGGTAAATTCATCCTCGATCAAATCCCGCTAATGCTCCGCGTCGGGTTCGATCATTTCGAAATTTCCCACGAGCCCACCATTGAACGCCTGGCGAATAACGAGCTTTCCGGAATTTCACTTTACATGCAGCCGGCTATCGGGCCTGAGAAGAGAGCTGGAGAAAGAGCCTGGGCGCGCCGGGCCAACGGCTGATCCTAATTGGCGTCCCGGCCATGGCCGCTTATTTTTTTTCGCATATGCTGGATGATCGCATCTGAGACAACACGGATACGTTCCAGCTTTGCGTAATCTTCATGGACAATGAACCAGAACGACCGGGTAAAGGAGATCTCGTCGGGCAATACCCTGACGAGCTGGTCATATTGGGCCGCCATGAAGTCATGCAGGATGCAAACACCGCCATCGGCCAATGTGGCCTCAAGCTGGACATGAACACTGGTCGAGGTCAGATGCGGCTTGATATCCGGTGATACCAGCGGAATATAGTCGAGTTCCTTGTCGTAGATGAATTCCGGCACATAGCCGATACCACGGATTTTTTTCAGGTCGGCAATCTCATTAATTTCCGGATGCCGGGCCAGATAGCTTTTTGTCCCATACATATGCAGCGTGTAATCGGAGATTTTTCGATACTTCAGGCGTCCAGAGGTCGGCGCCGAAACCGCAATCGCAATATCCGCCTCTCGCTTCGACAAGGAAAACGTTCTGGGCAATGCCACGATCTGCAACTCCAGTTGCGGATGTGCCCGGCAGATATCGGCCGCAACATCCGCAAGCAGATAGGCAGCAGCCCCTTCCGGCGCACCCACCCGCACCGTGCCGGACAGCACACGCCCCTTGCCGCCAATCTCCGCAGACGCAGCAATGACCGATGTTTCAATCGCTTCGGCATTGTCTAGCAATAGCTGGCCGGCATCAGTGAGCTGATAACCCTGCGGCGACCGGTCAAACAGATTGGTACCCAGCGAGTTTTCGAGCGACTTGATGCGGCGACCCGCGGTCGCATGGTCGACCCCGAGCTGTTTTCCGGCTTCCGTCAGGCGTCCATGCCGGGCAACGGCAAGAAAATATCGAAAATCATCCCAATTCAATTCCACCCTCCTGCAATATGTGCATTGATAATCACAACACCCAAAATACATCCATTGTGCAATTTTGCACATCCAACATGGATATTCAGCTATTGATAGTCGAAAATTTGACCAATACAACAGACAACATCTTTGGAGGAAAACACCATGAAACAGATTGGCCATTTCATTGGCGGCGAGCATGTCGCCGGTAAAAGCGGCAGAACCACGGATGTGTTCAACCCGGCAACAGGTGAGGTAGAAGCCCAGCTGGCAATGGCCGATGGTAGTGAGCTTTCAGCGGCGATCGAAAACGCCAAGGCGGCGCAGCCTGCCTGGGGAGCTACCAATCCTCAAAAGCGCGCCCGGGTCATGATGAAATTTGTCGAGCTTCTCAACCGCGACATGGACAAGCTCGCCGAGGCATTGTCACGTGAACATGGCAAGACCATTCCCGACGCCAAGGGCGATGTCATTCGCGGTCTGGAAGTTGCCGAATTCTGTATCGGCGCTCCGCATCTGTTGAAGGGCGAGTTTACCGAAGGTGTCGGGCCGGGCATCGATATCCATTCGGTTCGTCAACCACTGGGCGTGGTTGCCGGAATCACACCATTCAACTTTCCCGCAATGATCCCGATGTGGAAATTCTGCCCGGCAATTGCCTGCGGAAATGCCTTCGTGTTGAAACCCTCCGAGCGCGATCCTTCTGTCCCGATCATGCTGGCCGAATTGATGATCGAGGCCGGCCTTCCGGCGGGCATCCTCAATGTCGTCAATGGCGACAAGGAAGCCGTCGACGGATTGCTCGACCATCCCGATGTTATGGCGGTGGGCTTTGTCGGATCGACCCCGATTGCCGAATATGTCTATGCCCGCGGCTGCGCCAACGGCAAGCGCGTCCAATGCTTCGGTGGCGCCAAGAACCACATGATCGTCATGCCGGATGCGGATATGGACCAAGCCGCCGACGCGCTGGTCGGAGCCGGCTATGGTGCTGCAGGTGAACGTTGTATGGCCGTTTCGGTAGCCGTGCCGGTGGGCGAGGATACTGCCGATCGCCTGGTCGAAAAGCTGGTTCCGCGCGTCGAAAGCCTGAAGATCGCCCCATCCACTGCGGGAGACGATGTCGATTTTGGTCCGCTGGTGACGAAGGACGCCTACGCCCGCGTAAAGGGCTATATCGACAAGGGCGTTGAGGAAGGCGCTGATTTGGTTGTCGATGGCCGTGGATTTTCCATGCAGGGCTATGAGGACGGATTTTTCATCGGTGCCAGCCTGTTCGACAAGGTCACGCGCGACATGACCATCTACAAGGAAGAGATATTCGGACCGGTCCTTTCCATTGCCCGCGCGGCAAATTACGAGGAAGGCATCGATCTCGCCATGAGTCACGAATACGGCAATGGCGTTGCGATCTTTACTCGCGATGGCGACACAGCGCGCGATTTCACCAGCCGGATCAATGTCGGCATGGTCGGCGTCAATGTGCCTATCCCGGTTCCAATTGCCTATTACACCTTTGGTGGCTGGAAGCGTTCCGGCTTCGGCGATCTTAACCAGCATGGACCGGACGCGTTCCGCTTCTACACGAGGACAAAGACAATCACTTCGCGCTGGCCGTCCGGAATCAAGGAAGGGGCGGATTTTTCCATACCGACCATGAACTAAATCAGGCTGAGGGAGAGTCTCATTTCTCCCCATTCAGCCAACTGGAATAAACAGGGAGGCCAAAAGCAATGTTACCGGCCCAAGACCGGGACATAGATATCCGCCGGCAAGGCTATGCCGGACGCATCACGCTGCATAGGCCGCAGGCGCTGAATGCGCTGACCCATGACATGGCCCTAGAAATTGAAGCAGCCTTACTCGACTGGCGGACTGACACCGACATCGCCTTGATCATCATTGATGCCGAGGGCGATCGGGCCTTTTGTGCCGGCGGAGATATCGAAAAGCTCTATCAGACCGGCAAGGCAGGCAATTTCGAATATGGCCGTACATTCTGGACCGACGAATATCGCCTCAATGCACTGATTGCCGACTATCCCAAGCCATATGTCGCTTTTATGCAAGGTTTTGTGATGGGCGGCGGCGTAGGTATATCCTGCCATGGCAGCCATCGCATTGTGTGCGAATCCACCCGTATTGCCATGCCGGAATGTGAGATCGGCCTGGTACCGGATGTCGGCGGCTCCTACCTTCTGGCCAATGCGCGGGGCCGCCTCGGCGAATTCCTCGCCATGACAGGAACCCGGATGAAGGCAGCCGATGCTATTCATTGCGGTTTTGCTGACCATTTCATCCCACAGGAAAATTGGGAAGTTTTGAAATCGCGGCTCTGCGACACGGGAGAAATTGCCGCTATTGCTGACCTGGCAATCGAGCCAGGGCCGTCAGAACTTGTGCTGCTTGCAACCGAATTTGACCGGATTTTCGCCAGTGGTTCAGCGCTACGATGTTTGCAGGTGCTGGAAACCGACACCGAAGATTGGGCTGTCTCGGCAGTAAAATCGATACGTCGCGGATGCCCGCTTTCGGTTGCCTGCGCCTATGAGCTTGTCGGAATGTCGCGAAAAGTGGACACTGTCGGTGAGGCACTGGATCTGGAATTGCGTTTCACCTGGCGCTCCATGTCGCAGGGTGAATTTATCGAGGGCGTTCGGGCCCTGATCATCGATAAGGATCGCAAGCCGAATTGGCAAACCG
>JANQQM010000062.1 GCA_028289365.1 Salaquimonas sp.
AAAGACTGCTGATCCTGCTTAGTGATGGGGCGGACACCAGCAGCCGAATGACACCGATCAATGCTGCGGCGCTGGCAGCCGAACGTGGTGTCTCAATACAGACTATCGGTGTCGGCGATCCGGAAGCCACCGGGGAGAACCGGGTCGATCTGGCGGCGTTGGAGGATATTTCCAACCGGACGAATGGCGAGTTCTTCTATGCCGGTGACGAGGCAGCGCTAGAGAACGTCTATCAGCGGATTGACGAACTCAATCCGAGAATTACGGAAACCACCAGTTTTCGGCCCCGGCAAAGCCTGGTTCACATACCGCTGGGGATTGCCCTGCTCATCCTGATATTCGCGTCGATCGTGCTGCACTTCCGATCGCGAAAGGCGGTGGCGGCATGATCGAATATATCCAGCACTTCCACTTCCTACGACCATTATGGCTTCTGACAATTCCTGTGCTGATCTATCTGTGGTTCAAGATCCGGCCCCGAAAGGTCAGCAAGAACGAGGCGCAGAAAGGCATCGCGCCACATCTGGCAAAGGCGTTGAGTGTCGGCAATTTTCAGGGTCGCAGGATATATCCGATCGACGTGGTGATCGCCGGCGCGATTTGCCTGGCGCTGGCCGTGGCCGGGCCGACCTGGAGCCGGACGCCCAATCCCCTGGTCGCAGAGACCGCGCCACTGGTCGTGGTTCTGAAGGTCACCGAATCGATGCAATCTTCTGATATCGCGCCGACGCGGTTGGATCGGGCGCGGTTCAAAATCCTTGATCTCATCGAGGAGCGAGCCGGGGCCAGAACCGCGCTTGTTGCCTATGCGGGAACGCCGCACCGCGTTTCGCCGCTGACCGAAGATCCGAATATTCTAAGACCGCTATTGGAGAGCCTGTCGCCTGAAATCATGCCGGAAACCGGCGACCAGGCAGATGAGGCGATGGATCTGGCAATTGAAATTCTTGAGACTGCAGACACGCCGGGTGCAATCCTGTTCGTGCTTGACGATTTGTCGCCAGCCAATATTGCCCACCTCAGCGAAATTACGGATCCTCCGCGCCCGCCCCTTGTTTTTCTAACTGCTCTACCGGAGTCGGAACAGCTCGCCCAATTGCAACAGATCAACGATGCGACGGTTGTTGCCATGACTCCCGATGATCGCGATATCCATCAAATCGAGAGGAGGTTGAAATCGGCGCATCAGGCAGCACTTCTCGATGATGAGCGGCTAGCGTGGAATGACAGGGCCTGGTGGCTGGCATGGCCGGTCGCCATTCTCTCAGCGTTTTGGTTTCGGCGAGGCTGGACAATGCGCTGGGTGATCTTGCTGGCAATATCGATGCTCTACATGCAGCCAACACAGGCCCGGGCGGATGGTTGGATCGACTGGTTTCTGACGCCGGATCAACAGGGATGGATTGCTTTCAACCGCAAAGAATTCCAGGAATCAGGAGCGCTTTTCTCCGATCCGATGTGGAAAGGCTATGCCATGTATCGCGCTGGCCAATATGAAGAGGCGGCAGGCGTGTTCGCGACCCTGGACACGGCCGATGCCGCATTTGCGCAAGCAATGGCCGAGATACGCAATCGGGAATACCGACCGGCTGTCCGCTCCTTTGACAAGGCATTGGAACGACAGCCGGATTTCCCGGAAGCTGAAAGGAACCGGGAGATCACACTGGCAATCATCGAATATGTGGAGTCTGCAAGAGAACAGTCCGATACCGGCGAGGAAGCGGGGATCGGGGCTGATGATATCGTCTTCGACAATGAAGCCGGACGCGGCACGGACACCCAGATCGAGGCGACGGATGAGCAAAGTGCACCACTGACCTCGGAGCAGTGGCTGCAATCGATCGATACCAATATGAGCGACTTCCTTCGGAGCCGCTTTCTGCTCGATAATGCTGGGGGTAACTGATGTTGCGCTGGCTCCTGACTCCGATGCTGATTTTGTTCGCCACGGCTATAGCCAGTGCCCAAGACAATGTGCGGGTTTCTTCCGAGCTCGATGAGGCCGAAACAATTGTCGGCCAGCCGGTGACGCTTCGGGTCAAAATCCTGGTCCCGACCTGGATGACCAAGGGGGCGGAGTTTCCAAACCTGGAGGTTCCAGGCGTGATGGTCCGCCTACCGCAACGTTCGGGCGGCCCGGTATCTGAGACCATTGATGGCGAAACCTGGTCTGGCGTTACGCGTGGATACCAGATTTTCCCATTGCAAGTCGGTACATTCGAGGTTCCAGGCCAGAACCTCAGGATCACCTATGCCGATCCTGATACTAACGCGCCTGTTGAGGCGGAAATTCAGTTTGATGGTGCACGGTTCAGGAGCGTACTTCCGGAAGGTGCGAGGGGTCTGAACCCGCCGATTGTCGCAAACAGTTTTGCGCTGGAGCAGACGGTCGAAGGGGAACCAGAGTTTGATGCCGGTGGTGCGATCACCCGCACTTTGACTGCGAAGATCGATGGCACAACGCCGGTTCTGATACCTGAGCTGACACCGAAATCGGGCAATGAATTCCTGCGCGCCTATACCGATGAACCGGTCGTCAATGAGAGCGAAAATCGTGGCGTGTTGTCCGGATCCCGAACCGAGAAAACCACCTATATCGGCCAGTCTGCCGGAACGACGACAATTCCAGCCGTCAGCTTCTCCTGGTTCAATCTCAAAACCAATGAAGTTGAAACCGTTACTGTCCCGCAAATCGATGTCACCGTCGCTGAAGGTGCCGGGGTTTCATCGCAAGGTATTGATATACGGCAGCTTGCCATCTGGGCGGTATGGTTGGTTGCCGGGATAATCTTGATCGCGGTTCTCTACCGATACCTATATCCGCCGATCCTCGCTTATCTGGAAGAGAAGCGCCAAGAACGACTGGCCTCAGAGGATTACGCGCATCAACAAGTCCTACACGCTATAAACTCAAGAGATTTGAATTCAGTTTCCCAGGCGATTGAAAACTGGTTGGTGTTTTATCCCCACGGCAATGATCAACTCCGTTCCAACATTGCAGCGAGCCTGGCAAAACTGGGCGCCGTTGAATTCGGAACAGAACCGGCTGATATCAAATCTGCCGATTGGGATGATTTTCAGAAAGATTATCGCCGATTGCGAAAACAGGAACTTGCCGAGAAGTCCAGTACAGCCGAACGTTCAGTGTTGCCAGCACTCAATCCGGGCTGGAGCCAAAGGCACTGACCATTTAGCAAGTTTCACATTCAGTGCCCTCACAAGCCCGGGATGATGTAGTTCATGATCGCTTCCATCCTGATCATGACCTTTCGGATAACATGGGTGAACGCAACGCTTTCCGTATAGATCGCCACGGTGCCGGCATTGCCGGGCGTCATTACCGCGTCGTCCTCCGGATTATCCAGGACAATTCTAATCATGAACGGTTCTGCCTGTATTGTCCCTGCGGTTAACAAGTTGCCCGAAACAATGGCCTGCCCCTGTGAGGCTATCTGAAGCACCGTTTCCACCTTTGCGGATATGACCCGTCCAGGCTCCGTCTTGAAGGCGATCTCTGCCAGTTGATCCGCTTTTACGTAACGAAGCTGGTTCTGGTTGATCTCGGCCACGATCACCTTTTCCGAGGTGTCGACAAAAACCATTGCCGGGGCCAATGGCAGGTTCGTGACTCTTTGACCAACAGAGAGTGCCAGATTGGTCACATATCCATCGCTGGGAGCCAGGACAGAAGTCTGTTCCAGATTCCAGATTGCCTGTTCCAGCTGCGAGCTTGCCTCCGCAACCTTTGCGACGACTCCATCGGCGGTAACTGCGCCGATTTCAGCTTCCAGTTTCGAGATCGTTGCTTCGACTTCCTCGACAACCGATTCAGCGCTGTCCAGATTTGCCTGGCGGGTTTCCAGCCGGTTCTCGGCAATGACACCACGGTCGACCAATTGTTTGTCGTCATCGAATTGCGATTGTGCCAGATCGCGATTGGCCTCTGCGCGGCGCAATTGAGCCTGGGCAGCTACGAGTGCATCCTGGTCCTGCTTGACCTGGGTTTCCACCCGGACCTTTGAGGCTGATGCAAGATCAACGGCAATCTGAAACGGTTCGGGATCTATCTGGAACAGCAGATCACCCTGTTTGAGCGGAGCATTTGGCCTAACCGCTATTTCGGTGACCTGTCCGCTGACATTGGGCACGATCTGGACTGCCCTGGTCATGACCCGAACGGGACCGGACGGAGCGCCCCACTGCATGGGAATGAAAAGGAATATGAAAAGCACCACGATCCAGATGATTGTTGTCAGCCAGGTCATCGCAGAGTTGGGCACGATCTTCATCTTGATCAGGACAAACAAGACCGCGACATAGGCAAGGGTCAGGAATGCGATCATGATCGAACCTCCTGACCATCTGATGGGCTAGTTGTTCTGGATGATTTGTCGTCCGCGCCTGTATATTTTGTGAACGCCCAAATCAAAGCCAGTGGCCAGAATATTCCGGCACCGAGCGCGCCGACCCATCCGGCCACATTGATGGCGTCGCTTTGGGGATGATTTCTTTGCCGGGCGATTTTTCCGGGCAGCATTGCCAAGACAATGAAACCCGCCAGCAAAGCCAGGATCAATACAATCAATACGATCCAGGCAAATATGTCCAAACCTGTCATGAATTCTCCCGGGGTTGGAAATAGTGGCTGGGCAGGTTAAGCCATTTCGAGCCTTGATCAAGTTTTGCCGAATTCCGGTGCATAGCCAAGCTCGAATATGAACAAAATCTTATATTTCCCAAAAAGAGTGATTCAATCCATCTCCCATTGGTTATAAAGTCTCGGCCATCAGAAGAAACAGCAGGATATTGAAGTATGAAAGACGAAGTTGTTTTGGTTACAGGCTCTATGGGATGTATTGGCGCCTGGGTGCTTCGCCATCTTGTTGATCAAGGTTCGAAGTTTGTCGCCACCGATCTCGGCGATGATCCCGTTCGGCCGCGATTGCTGCTTTCTGAAGATGAAATCGCTGGCATCAATTGGCAAAAACTGGATGTGACCGATACTGCGGCAGTGAACAACACTGTCGAGAAATTCGGCGTAACGCACATTATTCACCTGGCCGGGCTTCAAATCCCGTTTTGTCGCGCTAACCCGCCCCTGGGTGCAGCGGTCAACGTTGTGGGCACGGTAAATATTCTGGAGGCTGCAAGGCAAAATGGCGTGCAGGGTATCGCCTATGCCAGTTCGCTTGCCGCGCTTGGGCCGCCGGAACTCTATCCCGATTTGCCCGTTCGCGATGATGTGCAGACAGCGCCGACCAACCTGTACGGCGTCTACAAGGTTGCCAATGAAGAGACTGCCCGCATCTATTGGCAGGATTGGCAAATCGGCAGTATCGGCATTCGTCCTTACAATGTTTTTGGTGTCGCCAGGGACCAAGGGATGACGGCAGACATCGCTAAAGCAATTCTTGCCACCGCTGCCGGAAAACCCTTCCACATTCGCTATGGTGGCGATATTGCGCTTCAGCATGCAAGCGATGTTGCGCTGACCTTCATAAATTCCGCGCGCGCCGAATATCAGGGTGCTGTCGTTTGCAATTTGCGCAATGACGTTACCGATGTTCAGACATTTGTTTCGAAACTGCGCGACCTCAACCCGCAGGCAGAAATCAGTTGCGAAGAGGATAACATTCTTCCGTTTCCGGCTGATCTTGATGACAGCGGACTGCGGTCCATTCTCGGAGACATTCCTCACACGAAACTGGAAGCCGCAATTCAGCAAGATTTCGAACAATTCAGCGCATTGATCGAAGCAGGAAAAATCGATTTAAATCAATTGGATAATTAGTTTTTCTAATTTGATTTCATTTTCTTATTCCTGCTTTTTACGGTTGTAGAACCGCACCGCGATCGGTGCACCCAGGATCACTAGGACAACACGCGTCAGGTGGTGGACAATCACAAACCCCAGATCCGCGCCCACCAATATTGCCAGGACAGTCATCTCGGCCTGACCGCCTGGGGCAAAAGCAAGGAAACCTTCCACCGGATTTGCAAGCCCCAGCCGCGTGACGATCTGCGAAAAGACTGCGGCCAAAGCTGCCAGTATCAAAACGAATAGAGTTCCTGCGAAAACAAACTTGCGGAGTTCTGCAATTGTCACCCCGACATAGCCAACACCGATACCGATGCCGATAAGGAACTGCGCGGCCACAATGGCTTCGGCCGGCGGGCGATAATGGAGCATACCCGTCAGCGAAAGAATGGCGGTCAGAACCATCGGCCCGATGATGGACGCGCCAAATAGCCCTGCCCTTGCCCATGCCTGCCAGCCGACCAACGCCGCAACAATCATCAAGATGATTTCAAACAGCGGAATATCTACGGCGGGCAACCCGACCGGATTGTTGAATTCCGCGTCAAACGCGAACTTGAGAAATATTGGCGCCACTGTAACCACCAACAAGACCCTGGTCGCATGAATGAGCGACAATGCGCGCGGATCGCCGCCAGCTTCTGTTCCAAAAATCACCATGTCCTGGAGGCCGCCCGGCATGGCCGAATACCAGGAGGTGATCGGATCAAACCGGAAAATCTTGCTGAAGAATGGCACGCCGATAATGGCAATGATGATGATGTAGAGCGGGATGAAGGCAACTGACGCAGCCATTTGCGGCAGTTGGGAGAAGACTTGCGGTGTGATTGAAGCGCCGATCGCCACGCCCAAAATCGTGCGGGCAATCACCGATATCTGTCCCAAGCCCATGAGTCGGCCACCGAGAATTGCGACAATCAGGCAGGCCGCCATCGGACCAAACAGGAAGGGAAGCGGCAAATCGAGCCAATAGAAAATCAACGTGCCAATGATTGCCACACCGACGGTTGCTGCTCTGGCCTTGAGGTTCAAGGTACCCAGCTTCAAGGAATTGCGCGCTTTCATTCCAGGTATCCAATTTCCTTGTGAAGCAGATTTGGGTGAAGTTCGGCGGTGGCTGCCAAAGTCAATTCAATGAAAACTGTTTAGCACAAGCATTTGCTGGATACTCAAATATCCTGTTCGTGAATGATTTCAGGATTTGTTCCTGGACCGTGAAGGCAATTGGCCAATACTTCGGATAATCATAGTGACAGTTGAAAAAATATGTGTTTCGCTACGTTTCCAGCGGCTAACCCTAAGTATTCCAAAACGCCGCAGTAAAATTGGAGAATAGCCCAATGACAATGAAAAAAATATTGGCTGCAACGGCATTGGCGGGCGCGTTGATGGCGTCACCCGTGAGTGCCAAGACACTGGTATATTGTTCCGAAGGGTCACCTGAGGGGTTTGACCCGGCACTATATACTGCTGGCACTACCTTCAATGCTTCGTCACGCCCAATCTATAACAGGCTGGTCGAGTTTGATCGCGGCACGACAAACGTCATTCCGGGTCTTGCCGAGAGCTGGAGTGTTTCAGAAGACGGGCTTGAATATACCTTCAAGCTTCGACCGGGCGTGAAATTCCATACGACCGACTATTACACGCCGACCCGCGACTTCAATGCAGACGACGTGCTTTTTACCTTTAATCGGCAACGTGATGCCGATCATCCGTGGAACAAATATACTGAGGGTACCGCCTGGGAATATTTCGACGGCATGGACATGCCGAACCTGATCAAGGATATCGTCAAGGTAGACGATATGACAGTCACGTTCGTGCTGAACAAGCCGGAAGCGCCCATGGTTGCAAACCTGGCCATGGATTTCGCTTCAATCGTCTCAAAAGAATATGCCGACAAGCTTGAAGCCGAAAGCAAGCAGGGTGACCTGAACCAGGCTCCGATCGGAACCGGCCCCTTCCAGTTTGTGGCCTATCAAAAGGATGCGGTAATCCGTTACAAGGCCAATCCGGACTTCTACAACGGCAAGACTCCGATCGATAATCTGATTTTTGCGATTACCACCGACAATGCGGTCCGGATGCAAAAACTGACGGCAGGCGAGTGTCATGTTGCACCCTATCCCAATCCGGCGGATCTGCCTGGGCTCCAGGCCGACCCCAACATCAATGTCATGGAGCAGGAAGGCCTGAATGTCGGCTATCTTGCCTACAACACGACGGTTGCTCCGTTTGACAATCCCAAGGTCCGCAAGGCCCTGAACATGGCGATCAACAAGCAGGCGATCATTGATGCGGTGTTCCAGGGTTCCGGCAAGATTGCCAAGAACCCGATCCCGCCGACAATGTGGTCCTACAATACTGCAATCACCGACGACCCATATGATCCGGTCGCCGCCAAGAAGATGCTTGAAGACGAAGGTGCAGGCGGATTGAAGATGAAAATCTGGGCGATGCCGGTTGCCCGTCCGTACAATCCGAATGCACGCCGCATGGCGGAACTCATCCAGGCCGATTTCAAGGGCATCGGTGTTGACGCGGAAATCGTCTCCTATGAATGGGGCGAGTATCTGAAACTTTCCCGTGCACTGGATCGCGACGGCGCAATTCTGCTGGGTTGGACCGGAGACAATGGTGATCCGGACAACTTCCTGGCGGTTCTGCTTGGCTGCGCAGGCCGGGAAAATTCAAACCGCGCGCAATGGTGCTATGAGCCATTCGAGGAGAAAATCCTGGCGGCCAAGGTGACCTCCGACAAGGGTGAGCGCACAAAACTCTATGAAGAAGCACAAGTCATCTTCAAGGAGCAAGCTCCGTGGGCGACCATCGCCCATTCGGTCGTATTCATGCCGATGTCGAACAAGGTCATGAACTACAAGATGGATCCACTCGGCAGCCACCGTTTTGACGGTGTCGATATCGCCGAATAGTGGTCGAAAGCCCGGGCAGCAAGACTAGCTGTCCGGGTTTTTCCAAGATGGATAATAGTAAACTCCTGAAATTGGTCGATATGGCCGCCAAGGCGGGCGTGGATGCTGTTGCCCTGGTACCTGGCCCGAATTTCAGGAATCTGTTCGGGCGCGACTTTCATCTCATGGAGCGGCCGTTGATCGTAATAGTTCCAACCAACGGCAATCCGGTCGCCATCGTTCCCAATCTCGAAATGGCTTCATTTGAGAAGATCGGTTTTCCCGGACAGGTATTCGACTGGCGCGATGAAGACGGATACCTAGCTGCATTTGAAGCTGCAGCAAACGCACTGCCGGATCTGAAACACGCCAAGCGCTTTGGCCTTGAAGCGCAACGGATGCGCGCCTTCGAACAGATGGCGCTCGCGCGGGTTTTTCCAGAAGCCACGCTCACGGACGCACACCAACTCATCTCGTCAATCCGGTTGATCAAGACGGATCAGGATGTTGACTTGCTAAGGGAAGCGATCAGCATTTCGGAGGCTGCGCTTGAAGCGACGCTCGAGCAGGTGCAAATCGGCCAGACCGAGATGGAGATCCGGTCGATCCTGATGCGAGAGTTGTTTTCGCATGGTGCCGAAGGGCTCGCCTTCGGGCCGATTGTTGCAGCCAGTGATAATTCCGGACAGCCCCATGGGTCCTCACGCACCGATTACCAGATCAAGGCCGGCGATGCCTTGTTAATCGATTTCGGCGCCAGCTTCGGCGGCTACAATGCCGATATCACAAGGACCTTTTTCGTTCGGGAAGTGTCCGAATATAACAGGGCATTTTACGAGACCGTTCAGGCCGCCAATGAACGCGGCAAGGATGCTGTACGCGCCGGCAAGACGGCCCACGAAATCGATGATGTAGTTCAAAAGGTGCTTGAGGAAAGCCAGTTTGCAGAATTCAGGCGACACAAGACCGGCCATGGTCTGGGCCTGGACGTACATGAGGCGCCGCAAATCATGCGCGGCAATGATGAGGTGCTTGAAGCAGGCATGGTGTTTACGGTGGAACCGGGACTTTATCGTATCGGTGAATGCGGTGTCAGGATTGAAGACGATGTGGTCGTCACGGAATCGGGAGTGGACTGTCTGACAGGCTTTTCCCGCGAACTGCGTCTGGTGGGTTAGGCAATGCTGTTATTTCTACTTCGACGTCTGGCTGTCCTGATTCCAACCTTTCTGGGTATCACGATTGTCGCTTTCGGTTTTGTCCGGGTCCTGCCCGGAGATCCGGTCCTACTCATGGCAGGAGAACGCGGATTGTCGCAGGAACGATATGATGCGCTGTTGAAGCAGTTCGGCTATGACCGGCCGATCTGGGAACAATATCTCACCTATCTGGGTAATCTTCTGCAAGGCGATTTCGGCAATTCGATTGTCACCAAGAAGCCGGTCCTATCCGAGTTCTTTGCACTTTTTCCGGCGACGGTTGAGCTTGGTCTGTGCGCAATCCTGCTTGCGATCGTGATCGGCATTCCCGCTGGCGTGCTTGCAGCGACCAATCGCGGTTCGTTTCTCGACCAGGGGATCATGGGCACCGCACTTGTCGGCTATTCCATGCCGATCTTCTGGTGGGGCCTGCTTTTGATCATCCTGTTTTCGGGCATGCTCCAATGGACACCGGTTTCAGGTCGAATTTCACTGCTTTATTTTTTCCCGCCGGTTACCGGATTCATGCTGATCGACAGTTTGTTGTCCGGCCAAAAGGGCGCGTTCAGCTCCGCGGTCAGCCATCTGATTCTGCCGACCATTGTGCTCGCGACCATCCCGCTGGCGGTGATCGCCCGCCAGACTCGTTCTGCCATGCTGGAAGTACTGGGAGAGGACTATGTTCGAACGGCACGCGCCAAGGGCATGTCGGAACGCCGGGTTGTCGGACTTCATGCGCTCAGAAACGCGATGATCCCGGTGATTACCGTGATCGGGCTCAGTGTCGGAACCCTGCTGGCCGGCGCAATCCTGACGGAAACGATTTTTTCCTGGCCTGGCGTCGGCAAGTGGATGGTCGACAGTATTTCCCGGCGTGACTATCCGGTCGTCCAAGGCGGGCTGCTGCTCATTGCGACTGTTGTCATGGTGGTCAATCTGCTGGTCGATATGGCCTATGGATTGATCAATCCACGTATCCGGCATCATTGAAGAAGAGGCATAAATGACAGACCAAACCGCCTCAGAAGTAGATACAAGCCAATCCAAGAAGCAGATGCGATCGCGGATGCTGTCGGAATTCTGGTTCTATTTTTCAGAGAACCGGGGCGCGGTAATCGGATTATGGGTCTTTGCCTCATTGGTATTGATTGCAATCCTGGCACCAATCATCGCGCCGCACGCGCCCAATGAGCAATATCGCGATGCGTTGCTGGTGCCACCGGTCTGGCAGCAAGGTGGCGATTGGCGCTTTATCCTCGGGACCGACGCCGTCGGCCGTGACATGCTCTCTCGGCTGCTCTACGGCGCGCAGTTCTCGCTTTTTATTGGTGTCTTTGTTGTTACGCTGTCGGTACTTGGTGGCGTTTCAATCGGGTTGATTGCAGGCTATTTCCGCGGCGCGGTCGACACCGTCATCATGCGGATCATGGATGTTATCCTGGCATTCCCGTCGCTTCTCCTGGCGCTGGTTCTGGTCGCGATCTTGGGACCCGGGCTGGTCAATGCGATGATTGCGATTGCGATCGTGTTGCAGCCGCATTTTGTCCGGCTGACGCGGGCTTCTGTTTTGAACGAGATCAATCGGGAATATGTCATTTCCGCGCGCGTTGCCGGCGCTTCACCCTTTTACCTGATGACCAAGACGGTGCTGCCCAATTGCCTGGGGCCCGTCACGGTTCAGGCGACCTTGTCGTTTTCCAATGCAATTCTTGATGCTGCAGCCCTTGGCTTTCTGGGGATGGGCGCCCAACCGCCAACACCGGAATGGGGCACGATGCTTGCCGAAGCGCGTGAGTTCATCCTGCGCGCCTGGTGGGTGGTGACCCTTCCAGGACTTGCAATCCTGATCACCGTGCTTGCGATCAACCTTGTGGGTGACGGCCTGCGCGATGCGCTTGACCCCAAGCTGAAGAGGTCGTGATGGCGCTGCTGGACATTTCAAACCTTACTGTAGAGTTCCAGACCGCAAGCGGGATGTTTCGTGCCGTAGACAATACCGACATACGATGCGATCGCGGCGAAATTCTTTCCATTGTCGGAGAATCCGGCTCCGGGAAATCGGTGTCCATGCTGGCCCTGATGGGGCTTTTGCCCTGGACTGCCAATATCAGTGCCGACAAAATCGAATTTGACGGACGCGACATGCGATCCATCGACAAGAATGCCCGTCGGAAGATTGTCGGCAAGGATATGGCGATGATTTTCCAGGAACCGATGTCGAGCCTCAATCCCTGTTTTACCGTAGGCTTTCAGATAGGCGAAGTGCTGAAATTTCATCTAGGACTCGATCGTGCCACACGCCGCAAGCGTACGATCGAACTATTGGAACAAGTGGGTATCCCGGCACCGGAATCGCGTCTTTCGGTGTTTCCGCATCAGCTTTCCGGCGGCATGAGCCAACGAGTGATGATCGCTATGGCGCTTGCTGCTGATCCAAAACTTCTGATTGCCGATGAACCTACTACGGCGCTGGATGTCACCATCCAGGCGCAGATCCTTGAATTGCTGGTTGGGCTGCAGAAAGACAAGGACATGGCGCTGATCCTGATCACGCATGACATGGGCGTCGTCGCCGAAACCGCCGAACGGGTCCAGGTCCAATATGCCGGCCAGAAAGTCGAGGAACAGGCTGTCGGCAATTTGTTCGACAAGCCCCATCACCCCTACACCTCGGCGCTCCTGTCTGCTTTGCCGGAGCGTGCGACAGGGCGCGAACTGCCTTCCATTCCAGGCGTGGTTCCGGGGCAATTCGATCGTCCGCCCGGTTGCCTGTTTGCGCCACGTTGTTCCTTCGCCCAGGATGTCTGCAACAAGGGCGTTGTGCGCCAGGACGAGGCGCTCGGGGCGACACTTTGCAATTTTCCCGTGAATGTCGGCAAGGCAGACACGGTGAAACCGGCGGAGGCAGGATGACCGCTTCACCTCTGATCTCGGCAAGCAATCTCGGACGTTTTTATTCCGTCAGTGGCGGAATGTTCGCGCCATCCGGTACGGTCAAAGCCCTGGATGGCGCAAGCTTTACCCTGGAGGAAGGCAAGACGCTCGCGGTTGTGGGGGAATCCGGTTGCGGGAAATCGACACTCGCCCGGCTGGTTTCACTGATTGAGGAACCAACGGCCGGTGAATTGCTGTTTGAAGGCGAACCTGCCAGTGCCCAGGTACCTGAACACCGAAAGCTGGTTCAGATCGTGTTTCAAAACCCCTATGGCTCGCTCAATCCGCGCCACAAGATCGGAACCATATTGGAAGAGCCGCTTAGACTGAACTCCGATCTGTCACGTGCCGAATGCAGAAAGCGTGCAGATGAGATCATGGAACGGGTTGGTCTTCGGCCTGAGCATTATGACCGCTATCCGCACATGTTTTCCGGCGGTCAGCGACAGCGTATCGCCATTGCCCGTGCCTTGATGGTCAACCCCCGTGTATTGGTGCTGGACGAACCGGTTTCGGCACTTGATCTGTCCATTCAGGCTCAAGTGCTGAATATTCTTGCCGAACTTCAGGAAGAATTTAATCTGGCTTATCTGTTCATCAGCCATGACCTTTCCGTCGTCAAGCACATCTCGGACGAGGTCATGGTGATGTATCTTGGCAAAGTCGTGGAGGCCGGAGCAGCCAAGACCGTTTTTGACAACCCCAAACATCCATATACGCAAGCGCTATTGTCGGCGACGCCTGTCGCTGATCCGCATCGCAAGAAAAAGCGGATCATGTTGCAGGGAGAACTTCCCTCCCCGCTAAATCCACCTGCCGGCTGTGCATTCAACCCCCGATGCCGGAATGCAATCGAGAAATGCCGGGCTGAAGCGCCGGCGCTAGTATTTGATGAGAAAACAGAGTTGGCCTGCTTTAATCCGACGCCGCTCTAACCTGCTACCAACAGTCTTGCGATCAAGTCCGTTTACCGAACACCGGTCCGCCGGATGTTTTCTGCTTTACTGGCTGCATCGGCTCGGGCGGGTCGTAGCGAGTGTCTTCCTGAATTTCCCAGTTTGTCGCCAGTTCCTGCTTGATCGTCTTTGGCAAGACCACTTTCTCGCCGACAAAGCTGACACCCATTTCACGGCCACGACTCCAGGCAGATTCGCACTCGACCTTGAATGCATCGAATTCAACGGTCAGCCAAAATCTCTTTGGTAGCAGGACCGGATGATCGAACTTCAGTTTGGCGCCTGATTCACTGACATCACGCACCATGCAATTATGGCTGATACTGTGATCCTCATAGGAGATCACGCCGGTCTTCAAGACCTTGCGCCTGTCAGCCCTGGCAACGGGCTGTGCATTGTCAGCTCTCCCTGGATGGGCAGGGTTGGACATGTTTGCCATTCGAGTTTCCGCCAGTCTCTTGCGATTCCAGAATTATTGTTATTGAACCTGAATCGATTCCGCCGAGGATATGAAAAAATTGATAAAATCCATTTAAGTCGAATGGTTATTCTACCCTTATCGCGACCATTAAAATTGCAAGCAAATGTTGCTTCGAGCTTGATTAACTTCCAAACGCCACAAAGCCCCGGCGATGCCGAGGCTTGGTGGAATTAGGGGTATGATCGGTCGATTAGTGGCAGACGCGCACTTTCTTCCAGAAGTAGCCG
>JANQQM010000075.1 GCA_028289365.1 Salaquimonas sp.
CCGATATAAGGGCCTCCGGCAAAAGAGCAGCAATCCTTCGAGGCTTCCGATACCAACCAGAACGACAATGACAGCGCGTCGGAAAACACCAGATCGACACGTTCACGCTGCAAGGCATCGAGCGCCTGAGCCCGGGTCTCATAGGTTATCGTCTGAGCATTGGGGTAAGCCGTTCGAAACCAGTCGGCATGAACCGACCCACGTACCAGGCCGGTCCGGTTGCGAACGGCTGCCAGCGTCATCGGTTCGCCCAGACCATCGGCAGTACGGGCAACGAAGCGGGCGGGAATATGCAGATAGGGCCGAGAGAATTCAAACTTTTCGCGGTTATTGGAGGTTGCCTGCAAGCCGGCGATAATGGCCTCGCCTTCGCCATCCTCAATAGCTTTTTCCAGTTCGTCCCAGGGCAAAGCCTGGATCTGGCATTTCGGCATGATGTCGAGCTCGGCGCAGATCGCCCTTGCCAGATCGACGTGAAAGCCGGTCAGCCGTTTGTTGCGGTCAATGAAGTTGAAGGGTGGAAAATCTGTTGTCGTTAGAAAACGAAGCCGCTGAACCTTGGACAGATCCGGCTTGGCGATACGTTCGGATGGGTGCCAGAAATTAGGGATGACCTGGCTCTGGGCAAATGCAGGCTGAACTGAACCAATGCCGCCGTTAAACATCGCCGTGATGGCAAACAGGCTCAGAACCGAAAACAGAAAGATTCTCGAAAAGGTTGTTGAGAGTCTCATAATAACCGTTATACATGCATCATTCATACAGGTTCCCCTAGGCCTGCATCTCATTGGAATCGGTGTATCAGGTTTAAGAGTATGGGGGAATGGCCGGAACAATTTGATAAACCGTCCCTGTCTGCCGATCCCGCCTACAAAACGGATACCCACTCGGATTTGCCGGCAGAAATCGCCTTCCTGGGCTCAGGCGCTATCTCGCGGGATGCTCTATACGAAGCTGCCTTAGTAGCCCGTGAAAAAAACATTTCACCAAGCGAAGTACTGATCGCGCGAGGACTAATCTCCAGGCGTGAATATCTTGCGCGTCTTGCCGAAAAGACCGGAACGCACCTACTCCCGGCTGAACCTCCGAAAGGCAAGGTGGTCATTCCACAGGGAGGAGGCGCTACCGCGCCATATGATACTGGATTGTTTTCGTTTCCTGCAGCGCTGCATCTGCTCACCGGCGACAGCCTGCGTCTGGTAGTCGATCCCCAAAGCAGCAACGTTTCAAACTTCCTGCGGGCAATAAGTACGAATTTGCGAAATCCGCGAAAACCCTGGATCGCGCCCGGATCGCAATTGCGCAGGCTGTGGTTCGACGGCGCAAGAAACCGGATGGCCGTGCAGGCCAAGGCGTATCTCGCCAGAAATTTTCCGGAATATTCTGCCTCAAGACGAACCACCATCTGGCAAGTGGCAGTCCTGATTTTCCTTCTTCTTTTGTTTGTCAGCATTCTGGCATTCAAGCCGGAGGCAGGAATGCTGGCGATAACAGCATTTCTTTCGGTATTCTACTTTGCAATCATTACGCTACGAATAATCCTGATAAATTATCTCGATGAGATCCCAACGGATGGTGATTTCGAAGTTTTTCGTGAAGCAGTCGATCCGGAAGACTACCCGCTTTATTCGATCATGGTCGCCCTCTACCAGGAAGCCGATGGCGTCGGCGAACTGGTTGCCGCACTGGCGGATCTGGATTGGCCGGATCAAAAACGCGAGATTTTCCTAATCTGTGAAGAAGATGATCACGAGACCATTGCTGCCATCCGAAATCTGACCCTTCCTGCGGGGTTCCAGCTGATCATTTGCCCCTATTCCCAACCTCGAACCAAGCCAAAGGCGCTCAATTTCGTGCTGCCGTTATGTGCAGGCGAATTTACCGTGATTTATGACGCCGAAGACAGGCCGGACCGAAAACAATTGCTTGAGGCCTGGACGACGTTTTGCCGATCCGGAAAGGAAATTGCGTGCCTGCAGGCGCCGCTGCTTATCCACAATTGCCGTCAGAACTGGCTGACTGCCATGTTCGCACTTGAATATGAAACCCTGTTTCTCGGCATGCTACCGATACTGTCGCGACTTGGCGCGCCGTTGCCGCTTGGGGGAACATCAAACCATTTCAGGACTTCGGCACTCAAATCTGCCGGGGGCTGGGACCCCCACAATGTGACCGAGGATGCTGATCTGGGAATCCGGCTATCCCGAATGGGCTATCGCTGCGGTACAATAACACGACCGACCTGGGAAGAGGCACCACCCATCTTGTCTGTCTGGATCAGGCAGCGGTCACGCTGGCTGAAGGGCTGGTTACAGACCATACTCGTTCATACAAGGAATCCGGTTCGGACGGGACGGGAACTTGGTTGGAAAGCCAACCTGTTTTTTCATCTGGTGCTAACTTCCATTGTCCTGTCAGCCCTGTTTCATCCGATCTTTCTGGTCCAGGCCGCGTATCAATTTTCCCAGTTTCAGGAGGCACAACATACCGATATCTATCAATTGGGTATTTTAGGCTTGTCGATGTTCAATCTGGCAGGCGGCTATACGACCTATGGATTCCTCGCCTATGGGGTCATGGCGCGGCAAAATTACACGTCTTCCAGACCGTATTTATTGCTTTTTCTACCCATATACTGGCTGTTGATCTCCTATGCCGGATGGCGGGCCGTGCGACAGATGATCACAAATCCGTTTCACTGGGAAAAAACCGCGCATGGACTGGCAAATCATCATGCAAATGCCAATATGAAATGATAGAGTCTGTTTTGTTGAAGCGGCTTTCGCCCAGGACAAGAAAAGAGGACGGGAAATTGGATCTGCTCAAATTCGCAACCCCTGGATTGAAACTTGGAACGCTGGCCCTGATTGCCGCGCTTTTTGCGCCCGTTCCGCAGGCCCAGGCGACCGATTGCGGCGACAGCGCGCAGGCTGGCGTGGACTGGCAGGATTGCCGCAAGCGCAATCTGATGCTTGACGGTTCAGACCTGTCGGATTCCAAGCTGAGCGGCACCGATTTCAGCTCTACCGATTTGCGTCACACAAAATTGATGAACTCCAATCTGTCGAAATCTGCCCTCGCGCGAGCAATGCTGGATGAATCACATGCGCCTGATGCCAATTTCGAGAAAGCGCTTGGCTACCGCACCTCGTTTGTGAACGCGGACCTTTCGAATGCCAATTTCCTGAAATCGGAGATGCAGCGGGCAAATTTCACCGGCGCCAATCTGACAAATGCCAATTTCGAGAAAAGCGAGTTGGGGCGGGTCAACTTTTCCGACGCTGATCTTAACGGAACCGATTTCCGGTATTCCAATCTTGCGCGCGCAGACTTCCGGACAGCAAAGTTCGAAACACCGATCGATTTTACAGGTACTTACCTGTATCAGACGCGGTTTGAAGGCGTAGACCTTTCAAAGGCGATCGGAATTCAGCAATGGCAGATCGACTTGGCTTGCGGAAATGATTCGACGAAATTGCCAAGCGGTATTACCGCGCCTGCCAGTTGGCCATGCGCAGCGGACGAAGCGCTTTAACCTGCCTTGAAATGCTTGGATAGTTTCAGGCCCTGGGCCTGGTAGTTCGAGCCGAGGTCCTGGCCATAAAGCTGGGCGGGATGCTGCAGCATGTGTTCAAACACTAACCGCCCAACCAGTTGGCCATGTTCCAGAATGAACGGCACTTCGTGGCTGCGAACTTCCAGCACTGCCCTTGCGCCGGCGCCGCCGGCATCCGAGTGACCGAAACCCGGATCAAAAAATCCTGCATAGTGGACACGAAATTCCCCTACAAGCGGATCAAAGGGCACCATCTCTGCAGCATAGGCTGGTGGTACGTGAACGGCCTCCTGCGATACGAGAATGTAGAATTCATCCGGATCAAGCACCAGGTCCTGGGTTCCCGGATCATAGATCGGTTCCCAGAAATCGCGAATGGCATTGGCCGCCTTGACGTCGACATCGATGACGCCGGTATGGCGTTTGCCACGATAGCCGATCAATCCCCGGTCACCCTTTCCAATCAGGTCGATTGAGACGCCGATACCGTTATTCTCGATGTTCGGTTCGGCTGATGCAACCAGCGTCTGATCCTTGTGCAATTGCAACAGGGATTCATCGGACAGAATGGAATTGCCGGTCCTGAACCTGATCTGCGAGAGCCGAGAGCCGGTACGCACGATCACGGGAAATGTGCTCGGACTGATCTCCAGATAGAGCGGCCCATGATAGCCCTTGGCAATCCGGTCGAAGCCTTGCGAATTGTCCGCGATCACACGGGTGAAGATATCCAGCCTGCCGGTGGAACTCTTGGGATTTGCCGAAGCCTCTACATGATCAGGCAGAGCGAGCGATTCCAAGAGCGGCACAAGGTAAACACATCCGGTTTCCAGCACGGCCCCGTTCTGCAGATCTATCTCGTGGAGTTTGAAGCGGTTCAGCTTGTCTTCAACGGATTGCTCGCGGCCGGGCAGGAAGGATGCCCGTATCCGATAAGCAATCCTGCCCAGGCGTAGATCAAGGCTTGCCGGTTGTATCTGGTCAGGATCCAGATCCCGTTCGCTCATAAGGGCGCCTGAATCAAACAATTCCTCAATCAGCTGATCAGGAAATATACCGGTCTTTCGCGTCATGTTCCCGCCTGTCCATCATCACCGGTAGACAGGAATAGACAATAAGCCGGTTGACGCAACCGATGAGCAGGAGTAAATCACACATTAATTCCGTGGTGATTTGGGCCGGCCGGCTTGCAGCCACGTAAAAAAAGTCGCTAAAAGGGCCGCGAGTGATCCGGTCAGCGAATTTGCGGCCGGATAATTTTTTATCCGGCTCCTGGAAAAGCATATTGAAAGGGGCAGATATTGTGACGAAATCCATTCCCGGAAAAAACTGGCGACAGGCAACTGCGCTCGTCCATGGCGGTACGACACGATCGCAATTTGGCGAGACCTCCGAGGCGCTCTACCTGACGCAGGGATTTGTCTATGACAGTGCCGAGACCGCCGAAGCACGTTTCAAGGGGGACGAGGACGGTTTCATCTATTCACGCTATGCCAACCCAACGGTGGAAATGCTCGAACAGCGTTTGTGCCAGCTGGAAGGCGCAGAGGCAGCGCGTGCGACCGCATCGGGCATGGCTGCCGTTCATGCATCCATTGCCTGCCAGGTTGAGGCCGGGGATGATATCGTCTCGGCGCGGGCCTTGTTTGGTTCCTGCCGGTGGGTGATCGAGACCCAGATGGCCCGTTGCGGGGTGACCTCGACCCTGGTTGACGGCAGAGACATCGAAGCATGGAAGAAGGCCGTCAAACCCAATACCAAAGTGTTCTTCCTGGAAACGCCCACCAATCCGACCCTGGAGCTTTGCGACATTGCCGCGATTGCAGATCTTGCCCATGAAGTTGGCGCCAAGCTGATCGTGGACAATGTGTTTGCGACACCGCTTTGGCAAAGGCCGCTGGAACTGGGTGCCGATATCGTGGTCTATTCAGCGACCAAGCATATCGATGGCCAGGGCCGTTGTCTGGGTGGCGCCATTCTTTCCGACAGGGAATGGATCGATGAGAAGCTCTATGACTATTATCGCCATACCGGCCCCAGCATGAGCCCGTTCAACGCATGGGTCATGCTCAAGAGCCTGGAAACCCTGTCCGCACGGGTGTGTCAGCAAACCGAGACTGCCAGCCAGATCGCCGATTTCCTGAGCGAACAGATTGGTATTACCAAGGTGTTGTATCCCGGAAGGGACGACCATCCGCAGGCAGAACTGGCAGCACGGCAGATGCAGGAGGGTTCAACCCTGGTCGCCTTTGAAGTCGATGGCGGCAAGCCGGCTGCCTTTGCCTTCCTGAATGCGCTGGAACTGATCCAGATTTCCAACAATCTGGGGGATGCAAAAAGCCTGATTACCCATCCGGCAACAACAACGCATAAAAACCTGACGCAGGAAGCCAGGGACGAATTAGGCATATCCGACGGCATGTTGAGACTGTCCGCCGGGCTGGAGGATCCGCAGGATCTGATTGAGGACGTCGAGGCCGCGATCGCTGCAGCCAAGAGGGCTTGTTGAGCATGGGAACCTAGCGGAACTGCCGATGGGCAAGGATTATTCGTGAAAGCGTGGTGTACAGCACAATGACGGCAAAGATCCAAGCGATTGGCGCAAACCATTGCGGGAACAGGCACATTGCCACGAAAACCGCAATTGTTTCGGTGGCCTCCGCAAGGCCGGTGGTGAAGAAGAGTGACTTTTCGCCGCGTGCCGTCGTGGTCATTTTGTGTTTTTCCGCCATGATGGCGTAAGCAAGAAAACTGGCGCCATTAAAGTAAAAGGTCAGCAATAGTGCTGCTGCCGGCACCGCGTTGTTGGCGGGATCGGCAAAGGCAAAACCAAGCGGGATCAAACCATAGGCACCGAAATCGAGTACTATGTCGAGGAAACCGCCGAAATCGGTTTTTCCGGTGACCCGCGCTACTGCTCCATCCAGGCCGTCACACAACCTGCCCGCCAACAGCAGGACCATCCCCAAAACATACTGGTTATAGGCAATGGCGACCGCAGCCGCCAGGCTCAGTATGAAGCCGGTCCACGTCACCGCGTTGGCGTGAATGCCAAGTGCAGCAATCCTGGCTCCGAGGCGATTCAGGATTGGGTCAATCAGCTTTCTTGCCCGTCCATCGAGCATGATGGGGTTACCTCTCGTTTTGGCGGAACGGAACCATTGCCGGATTGACGACAGCCCGAAGAATGCTATTTGGCATAGCAGCGGAAAACCAACTATCGCAATGCCATGTTCGAAGCGCTCACAAACAATGTCCTGATTACAGTGATGCCGGTCTATATAGACGAGCGCTCGGCACCTGAAGAATCACGGTATTTCTGGGCATACCGCATTTCCATAGAAAACAAGAGCCCGCTCAGTGTCCAATTACTTTCGCGCCATTGGCAGATTGTGGACGGGATTGGCAATGTGGAGGAAGTGCACGGAGAGGGCGTGGTCGGCGAGCAACCGGTGATCGCCGCGGGCGACACATATGAATATACCAGCGGGTGTCCACTCAATACGCCATCCGGATTCATGCGTGGAACCTACCAGATGGTCGATGAGGAAGGTCTGGAATTTGAAGCTGAAATTCCCGCCTTCCCGCTCGATCTACCCGACCTCAACCCGATCCTGAATTAAATAGCTGAATACCGAGCCGCAGACGGCCCATTACGAACCGGCTGCTGTTTCTGCCCGCCGCTTGTCCGGTGCATGTCCATGGTATTTCAAATAAGCGCGGTAGAACGTGGAATAGTCCCCAAATCCGGCACCGATAGAAGCCTTCAGGAGATTTGAGCCCGGCTCACGCTCCATGATCTCCGCAAACAGATCGAGGCGTCTCTGCAATCGAAACTCGGATGGGGTAATGCCGACAGCCTCCCGAAAAATTTGTCCTAGTCTTGTATGCGTCAGTCCCACCATTCTGGCCACGGCAGCTATTGAAATCGACGGATCCTCATTGATCAGCTCGATGGCCTTCCCGACCGCTGCCGGTAATTGGGCATGATGATCTTTTCCGGCGTCCGCAACCGCATGCCAGACCTTGTGCAACCACCAGCCCATTCCCAGTTCCACCACATCCGGGTCGAGAGACCTTTCCAATTCATCTGACAAGGCAAGCATATGTTCGAATTGTGAAGGCGAAAGCCGGGCCAGGAATGGTCGCTGGGTTTCGGACTCCAAAGCAAGCGACGGATGGGCTTTGCCATGCCGCACCAGTCTCGGTGCAACGACCCCGACCACCATGTCCGCGCCTGAAGTCTCGGACAACAGAAAGTGCGCTTCGCCGGGATAGGCGAGCAACACCGTTCTGGGTTCGATCATCATGATCCGGCCCTCGATATAGTATTCGATATTGCCGTTGATCCCGATGAAGACAACCAGCTCCGCATGCCTGCTTGGCGCCGGTTCAAAGCGACGCCGATCCCGGCGCCGCCAAATACGGGCACTGACATTTGCCGGAAGGTAAGGCTTCAGCTGGGTCAAATGCAAAATCCGTCCAGAATTTAGAAAAACGCAATCTATTTGTTTTGAAAGTGCAATGAAAGGTGATTTTCAACAACATATCATAGAACAATGCAAATTCCGGGGAGGAAGACATGCGTGCATTGCAGCAAGAACAGATCGATCACTTCTTTGAAAATGGCTATACGATTTTGCCGGAATGGCTTGAACCGTCCGAGGTAAATGTCCTGTCGGAGGTTTGCGATGAGCTCCTGGCAGAGCCGCCCGACGACGATCAGGGCGGAAAAAGTCACGACATCGGACGCGGTGAAGACCGGCGTTTTCTGAGGCATCGGCATCGGGATTATCCGAAACTGTCCGATTTTGTGCTTGGACAGCAGATGAAGGACCTGGCAAGCGCGTTTGTCGGCGGTTCACCGCATCTGTTCAACGAACAGTTTGTGGTCAAGGGCCCGAAGACCGGTTCGGCATTTGGCTGGCATCAGGATGGCGGCTATGTCGGATTTGACCACAAACCCTATCTGTCGGTCTGGATTTCGATCGACGACACGACCGCGGATAATGGCCCGGTATTTGTGCTGCCCCGCAATCTCAATCAGGACATTGGGCTGGTACCGCACCATTGGGATGAGGATGCCAAAGAGATGGTGGGTTATGACGGCCCTGATCCCGGCATTGCCGCAATCGTGCCGGCAGGTTCAGTCGTGTTGTTTTCGTCGGTGACGCTGCACCGATCCTCGCGCAATACCACCGACAAGTCGCGGCGGGCCTATCTGGCACAGTTCTCCGGTGAGCCGTTGCTACGTCCCGATACCGGGAAGCCAAAGGTGTTTGCCACCGCGCTATAGAGTTTAGTTGAGAAAGCTAAGCTACTCTGCCGGGCCGGTTTGGTATCCGGCAGATTTCCGGTTGGAGAAGATTGTCCTGATGGCGAGATTGATATCAGCACCGATTCCAACAAAAGCTGGCACCAGAAACAGTACAAGCAGGGTCGCCATCCCCAATCCGAAGATGATGGTGACCGCCATCGGAACGATAAACTGGGCCTGAATACTTTTTTCGAACATCAAGGGTATCAGCCCTCCGATGGTTGTCAGCGATGTCAGGAGGACCGCCCGTAGCCTGTCCTTGCTGGCGCCAACTGCCGCTTCGTGCAGGTTCTGACCCTCGCTCAGGCGCTCGTCGAGGCGGGAAACGAGCACAATGGAATCATTTACCAGAATTCCTGCCAGTCCCAACAGGCTGATGAAGGACAGGACGGAGATGCTGTAACCCAGCAACCAGTGGCCGAGTATTGCGCCGACTATCCCGAACGGAATGATCAACATGATCGCAAATGGCCGCCAGTAGTTGGAGAAAGTCCAGGCGAGGATGATGTAGATCACCGTCAATGCGATCATGACGCCCAATCCAAGATCCTCGAAGGCTTTCCTCCGCTCCTCGGCGCGCCCGCCAAATTCCCAGGACAAGCCGTAACGCTCCGCAATCGCTGGCATCGGGCCATTTGTCAGGATCTCGATTGCGTTTTCGGTTGTCATGATATCGGTGGCCAGATCGGCCGTGATTGAAACGGTCGTCTGGCCGTCCTCGCGGATAATCGCCGAGAAACCTTGTTTCTCCTCAAGGTCAACAATCTCGGCCAGGGGAACGAATTCACCAGCAGGACTGCGCAATTCGAAATTACGAAGGGCCGCGCCGCCCTCCTGGCGGGTTGATTTAGTGACCCGGATGGTGACTTCATCATCGCCCAAGGCGAAGCGCCGCGGTATCGCACCCTCAAATGCGTCGCGTACCTGACGGCCAACGTCGGAAACCGAAAAACCAAGTGCGGTGCCGCGTGGCGTCAGTTTGAGCACCAATTCCGGCTTGCCATAGGGCAGATCATCCGCCACACCGCTGGTACCGGGTACGGCACTCACAATATCGATAATCTCGGCGGATGCCTGTTTCAGCGTATCAACATCGCCACCGGTGATCTTGAGATCGATATCCCGGCCTGGAGGGCCGCCGCGTGCAGCGATGACCGAAATGCGTTTCACGCCCGCCAAATCCGGAAGATTTTTGCGCCAGGCGGAAATGATGTCCTTGGTGCGGACTGTGCGACGTTCAGAGGTGGTAAGCTGTACCCGCATCTGTGCGAGATTGTCCCCGGTGTTTCGCCCAGCCGATCCCAGCGTGGTGAAGTACGCGGCAACCAGCTGTTCCGATCCGCCGGTGATCTTCTCTTCCGTGTCACGGAGCGAATCCTCCAAGGCTCCGAGAACTTCGATAGCACGTTCCTCCGGAATCCCGGCATTGAACACCACACGGGCGGAAATGTTCTCCGCCTCCGGTGAAGGAAAGAAGACGAAACTGACCCGCCCACCAAATACGAACAGTCCCAGTGCGATGACCATGAGAAGGGAAACGGCAATTGAAACCGTCACGTAGCGCCAGTTGAATGACAGGGCGACCAGGCTGGCGAAGGGTCCGTCGCGGAACCGGCCGAACATTGCATCAAAGTTGCGACGAAACCAGTTTTCCTCCGGCCTGCCGATTTCATCAAACTGTTCCTTGCCTCGGCGTGCGAACGACTTGATCAAGTTGATTACGCCTTCAACGGCGGCGCCAACGAGAAAGGATGCAGCGGCAAGTAAAAGGATAAAAAACGGTAATGGCAATTGGGATCGTGCCGCCGCGAGCTGGTTGAATAGTGATAGTGAACTTCCGTCCGTCCCGGCCCGGCTTGATGCCATCAGCACAAAGGCACCCACCAGGAAAGAGATCACCAGATGCCGGAGATAGGACCAGCCTGCCCTGCGCTTGGGCGCCAGCGCATGGGCAAGGTGACCTGGCAGGATGAGGAAACATTCGATCAGGCTTGCAATCAGTACGGAAATCACCACGAAGGGCAGAACCCCCATGATCTGGCCTATGGTGTCGCGGATCAACAGGATCGGCGCAAATGCAGCAGCCGTGGTAATCATGGCAGCCATGACCGGCAACATCATGCGGCGCGCACCGGTTTCGGCGGCTTCAAGTGCCGTGTCACCTTCCGAAAATCTGGTTGCCGTGTGTTCGCCTACAACAATGGCGTCATCGACGATAATGCCAAGCATCATGATCAGGCCAAACAGGCTAATCATGTTGATGGTCTGGCCCAAGAGCATCATGAAGCCGACGGTTGCCAGCAGTGCGACCGGAATCCCTGCTGCCACCCAAAACGCAACACGGGCGTTCAGAAAGATAAACAGCAGACAAACCACGATGACCAGCCCGCCAAGACCATTGCGGATCAGCATCATCAGTCTTTCCATCAGGGAATCAGCGGCGACATCATATTTTCCGATATTGATGCCAGGCGGCAGGCCCTGCTGCAGTTCTTCGAGGTAATTATCAAGGATCGCCGCGGTTGCCAGCGTATCGGCCGTCGGCGCCCGCTGGACGGTCAACTGAATTGCTCTTTGACCGTCGGTAAATCCTTGAGTCAATCCATCCTCATAGTCGAATTTTATCTCGCCGATCTCGGAAAGGCGAACCTTCTCGCCGGATGCGAAAGAGCTGATCTCGATTTCACCCAAGGCAGATGGGCGCTTGTAGTCGGCTACAGCCCTGATCTGCTGCTCGACCTGGCCTTCCGTCTGACCGGATGGCATGTCGAGGCTGTTGGTTTCGATCATCTGAGCAACATCACCAACTGAAAGGCCAAGCTTGCGCAATTCGCGTTCGGGAACTTCCACCTGGAGTTCCGGCGCTCTCAGACCGGTAAATTCGATCTTGTCGATCCCGCGTTCAATCAAGTCATCGCGGATTTTCTTTGCGTAGATGCGTAGCGTCGCCTCGGGTACATCGCCGTAGACGGAAATTCGCGCCACACGGTCAAAAAAGGCAACGCGGCTTACCGTTGGCGCCTCGGAGTCTGCGGGAAGCGTGGAGATGGCCTTGACGGCGGAATCAACATCTGAAGTTGCCTTCTGCATGTCGGTTCCTTGTGCGAATTCAAGCGTGATCGAGCCTGACCCCTCGCGGGCATAGGAAACCATCTCGTCGACGCCGTCGACAAATCGCACCTCTGGTTCAACGATCTGGAGAATATTGGCTTCAACATCCTCGGCACTGGCACCTGGCCATTTTATCGAGACATTGACGGAGTCGACCTCAACGGTCGGGAAAAACTGGGTATTGATGTTTGCAATCGAGAAAAATCCCAATACCAGCATCAGGACCATTAGCAGGTTTGCTGCATTGGGATGGCGCGTAAAGAGCGATATTATGCCGCCACCTGACGATTTACGCCAATCACCCGGTTCTTTATCGGGGATCGCGTCCACGTGGCTATTCCTGGCCCGTTTGGGCGGTACGGTCACGCCCTGCAGGTGGTGATTTCGCTTCGCCTGGCGCACGAACACGGAGACCTTCACCGATTTCTGCGATACGGGTCAGCAATATTTCGTCATTATCTTTGATATCGCCGGTAATCAGGGCATATGCTCCGTCATATGCCGATACGGTGACCGGTCTCGCAGTCAATTTACCCTCCACGACAACATAGACCGTATCGCCCTGATAGATGGACGCTTCGGGAACCCGGTAGTGGTTTTCGAACAGACGATCAGGCACAATAATCTCGACAAATGCACCCGGACGCGGGGTTACCGGCATGCCTGTTGTATCTATTTGGGCATAGACTTCGACACCGCCGCGGCTGGCGGCGATCTCGGCTCCCAGACGGAGAATTTTCGCCGGAAACTTGTACTCGCTGGAACCGACTACCCAGATGACCTCGATTTCCCTGCCCAGAAGGCTGTCATTGGCGGTCTGGATGCGGCCAAAGCGTTCATCGGTCAACGTAAACCGGACCTCCAGATTACCCTGCTGGAACAGTTCGACAACAACATCATTGGCATTGACCATCTTGCCGATCTCGACCTCGGCAACCCGAACGACGCCGTCAAACGGCGCACTTAGAACCGTATCGTCCAGATTTCGTTCCGCCTGGTCGCGTTTCCATTGCAGACGCTGCAATATCGCTTCCTGCTGAGCCAAACGTGCAGTTTCCGCCGTGATGTTGATTTCGGTTTGTTCAACCACTGCCTGGCGCTGGCTGGCAACAAATTGACGATCCTCGACCTGCTTTGCGGTGGCAGTACCCTGCTCCCTTAGTGCAGCGATGCGGTCCCGATCGCTCTCGGCAAAGGCAAGCTGCTCCTTTGAGCGGTGCAGTTTGCTTTCCTCGATCTGGATACGGGCGCGGGATTCATCGATTTTCGCGTTGGTTTCGGCTATATTTGCTTCTGCCTCGCGTAGTTCACCTTCGTAGACGAACCGGTCGATTTCCACCAGCGGTGCGCCTTGCTGAATCGAGGCGCCTGGCTTCAGAAACGGATTGATGGCTACTACTTCGCCGGCGACCAAGGAACGTAGTTCGACCGATCTTCCGGCAACAATCTCACCATAAGCTATGAATCTTGGCCTGAAATCCTCACTCACCGCATTTAGCGTCTCGACCGTATAAACCGTTGGAAAGGGTGGCCTGGTCGGCACTTCCGGCTTGGTTGCCGCCAGGCGGTTCATGCCCATGAAACCTGCCGCCAGGATTGCGATCATCAAAACCGCCTGAATGATACCGCGCGTAACCATCCAAGCCACGGACCTGCCTTCCCGCGGAGAGCGAGGCTGACTGACTTCTTCTGCAGCGGTCTTGTCAGTATTCTTGATCAACATAATCCTGATCCGATGCGCACTACCAAGTTTACACCAAATGCATCACGCAAATATTAAAATACTGCAATGTTTGCACTTCCACCGGGCAACACCAAGGCTACCAAATCAAATAGATTTGTGCCGCTGTGCGTTCAAGGGCAGCTAGAGATCTTCGTTTGTCAGCTTATAGACCGTGGAACAGAACTCGCAGGTCGTGGTGATGACACCGTCCTCGAAAGCTTCCGCAAGCTCTTCTTCATCGAGCGAGCGGATAACCTCAGCAATCTTTTCACGGCTGCAGGAGCACTTGTCGGCGATATCCTCACCTTCAAAAACATGGACGCCATGTTCGTGAAACAGCCTGAAAAGCAGCCTTTCCGAACCGATTTGCGGATCGGTCAGTTCGTCATCCGTGATTGTACCAAGCAAGGCGCGGGTCTCGGCCCAGGCGTCGTCCTCCTCGACAATATCGGGAATTTCGGTACCTTCCGGCAGATCACCACCGGGCAAATCGGCAATCATGATGCGATCGGACGCCTCGGGCAGGAACTGCACGACCATGCCACCGGCGCGCATGCTGTGCTGAAATCCCTTTCCGTCGATGCCGGGCGTGCTTATTTCGGCCGCGGCCAATCTGACGATGGTCGGAATCTGCTCCGATTGACGGAAATATTGCATCGCCGCTTCTTCCAGCGAGATACCATTGAGTTCGACAATCCCCTGATAGCGCTGCATGTGACTGCCCTGGTCGATGGTCATTGCCAGGGTTCCGTTACCCAGCAATGCCTCGGATGTGACGTCACCAGTTTCCATTGCGGCTGCAACCAGTTCTTCATCATAGCGCGCATGGGCACGCACCGCGTCGGGCGTGCGATAATCGACCACCAACAGCGATACCGGTCCTTCGCTTTGGGTCTGGAATATGAACTTTCCCTCAAATTTCAGCGAAGTTCCCAGTAATACAGTCAAAACGATGGCTTCACCCAACAGGGCAGCGACTGGAGCGGGATAATCGTGCCGGTCCAGTATAGAGTTGAGCATCGGCCCAAGCTGAATTGCGCGACCCCTTATGTCGAGCGGCGACACCTGAAACGGCACGACCCGGTCATCACCGGCGAGTGTCACGGCACCCCCGAAAGGATCCGCCTGGGATTTTGTCATATCGGTCATGATTATTCTCTTATACCGGCAAAAACTGTCCGGCTGGTAAATAGCGGCCTTATAGATATGTATTTGTTTTAAAATCTGTAGGGGTGGGCTTGCCAATCAATCGAACAGGCCAAAACACCAGGCAATGACGCCTTTTTGCGCATGCAGGCGGTTTTCCGCCTCGTCCAGAACAACCGATTGCGGCCCGTCGATTACTTCATCGGTAACCTCTTCGCCGCGATGGGCAGGCAGGCAATGCATGAATATCGCGTCCGGCTTGGCCTTTTGCATCAATTGCGCGTTGACCTGAAAGGGTTGAAACACATTATGTCCGCGCGCCTTGTGTTCCTTGTTCATCGAGACCCAGGTGTCGGTAACGACGCAATCTGCATCTGTTACGGCAGCCTCGGGGTCTGACCCCAGATTTATCGATGCACCCTGGCTGCGGGCACGCTCGATGAATTCGGCATCGGGTTCGGAACCTTCCGGGGTGGCAATGTTCAATTGGAAATCGAACTTTGCGCTGGCCTCGATCCAGGAATGCAGGACATTGTTGCCATCACCAGTCCAGGCAACGATCTTGCCTTGAATAGATCCCTTGCGTTCGGTGAACGTCAGTATATCAGCCATGATCTGGCAGGGATGGGTGTCATCGGTCAGGCCGTTTATCACCGGGACTGTCGCAGCATCAGCCATCTCCAGCAGTCTTTCATGTTCCAACGTCCGGATCATGATTGCGTCAACGTAGCGAGACAATACACGCGCGGTATCGGCAATTGTCTCATCGCGGCCGAGCTGCATTTCCGTGCCGGTCAGCATAATCGTTTCGCCGCCCAGCTGCCGCATGCCGACATCAAAGGAAACCCGGGTGCGGGTCGACGGCTTGTCAAAAATCATCGCCAGCACCTTGCCCGAAAGTGGCTGTTCGGATGCCGGTTTCTGCTCTGCCAGGCGGGATTTCATCTCGCCGGATTCAGCCAGAATCGAGCTCAATACGGGTGTTGGTATCTCGGCAATGTCGAGAAAATTGCGTTTTTCATGCTTGCCGGTCATTTTGCACCTGCCACGGCTCCTGCCAGTTCCGCCATGGCCAGGTCGAGACGATCACGCACTTCACGCAGTTCCTCTGCAGTGACGATAAGCGGCGGAAGGAACCGGATGACATTGTCTCCGGCAGCGACGGTCAATACGCCGTGCTTGCGAAATTGAGCGATGATTTCAGTGTTGGGAATTTTTGCCTTAACGCCCTGAAGCAAGCCCTCGCCGCGAACGTCCTCCAGCAGATCCGGATAGGTATCGACCAGTTGGGCGAGCTGTTGTCGCAGCAGTTTCGCCATTTCACGTACATGTTCCAGAAATCCATCTTCAAGCATGACGTCCAGAACCGCATTTCCGACCGCCATTGCCAATGGACCACCGCCAAAGGTGGTGCCGTGGCTGGCAAGCGTCATGCCGGATGCCGCCTCTTCGGTTGCGAGACAGGCTCCGATCGGAAATCCGCCACCGAGACCCTTGGCAATTGCCATGATATCCGGTTCCGCGCCGGACCATTCATAGGCAAACAGTTTACCTGTGCGGCCCATGCCCGTCTGAATCTCGTCAAATATCAGCAGGATTCCTGCCTCGTCGCACAATTCGCGCAAACCCCGCAAACACTGTGCCGGTACGGGACGAATACCGCCCTCGCCCTGGATCGGTTCGATCAGAATAGCGGCGGTTGTCTCGCCAATTGCAGCCTTCAACGCTTCATGATCGCCGAAGGGTAGGTGAACAAAACCGGGGGCCTTGGGACCAAATCCCTCAAGATATTTCTCCTGTCCACCGGCCGCAATCGCTGCAAGCGTCCTGCCATGGAAGGCGCCTTCAAACGTCAGGATATCGATCCGCTGAGGCTCCCCTTTGGAGTAAAAATAACGACGCGCCGTCTTGACGGCACATTCGATCGCCTCGGCCCCGGAGTTTGAAAAAAACACCCGATCGGCAAACGTGGCCTGACAAAGCCGGGCTGCAAGACGCTCCTGGCCAGGAACCTTGAATATGTTGGACAGGTGCCACAGCTTGCCGGATTGCTCCTGCAGCGTTTCAACCAGATGCGGATGGCTATATCCAAGCGCACTCACGGCAATCCCTGAAGTGCAATCCAGCCAGTCACGATCCTTTGCATCGTAAAGGCGCACACCTTCGCCGCGAACGAATTCCTGCTCGGGTGGCGCATAGGTTGCATATAAATGTGAGTTGCTGGACATTGGATCAGCCTGTGTCGGTTCCTGTTTGTGGTATCATTATGCCGGTTCGGTGAAAATCCGGCCAATTTCCTGAGTACTTGCTTATTTTGGTGCCGACCACCAATTCCTGTCGGGATTACGGGCGGCATACACCGAAGATTCTCGGTCCAAAATGCAAAAAACCGCACTCTGGCGGCCTGAAAGTCGTATATCACGAATTTCTGCCCCGGTGTCAATTCATTGCTGGAATTTCCAGGAAAGTGGTTGCCAGTGCACAAACAGGTGCCGAATACAAGAAGTTTTGGGCAATTGTCCCAATTTGGCACTCATTCTTGTATGCGGTGCACAATGGCAGCTGAGCAATCGGCTTTAATGTCTCAATCGCCTGTGTATTACCAGCCACGATGAAATCCTGATTCAGCTTTCCACAGATTAATGAAAATCGATTCCGCAAGTTGGGGAAAATCTGAAAAATTGATTCCTTATCAACCGCCGACTCTTGCCACGGAGTCTGGCCCAAAGTAGTTTCGGGAAAAGTTAACAAACGGTTTCTGCGGCGAAACTAGACATCAAAAAACAGGCGGTCATTTAGCCCGGCCAGATTGGCCGGACAATAATGTGTTGCCCTAATTGGCGGCCGGCTTCCGGCTGCAAAAATGGAAAGACGAGGGATTAATGTCCTGGACGGATGAGCGCGTTGCACGATTAACAAAATTGTGGGCCGATGGGTTAAGTGCGAGTCAAATTGCGGCAGAACTGGGTGGTGTCACCCGCAATGCGGTGATCGGCAAGGTGCATCGTCTTGGGCTTTCCGGACGTGCAAAATCCAGCGGTTCATCGAGCACACCAAGGCCAAAGCGCCAGCCAAGGGTGAGCAGCTATTCATCGCGTTCTACCCGAACGAGCCAGCGTGCACTCAACAATCTTTCCCTTAAGATCAGCTCTACCAGTACTGCTGCCAGGGCATTGGCTGAAGAGGATATTGAAGCACCCAAACCGTTGAAGCTGGCCTTGACTGAGCTGACGGAGAAAACCTGCAAATGGCCCGTCGGTGACCCGGCAACGGAAGATTTTTATTTCTGCGGGCATGGGGTCGGCGAATGCGGTCCGTATTGCCGATACCATTCCAAGCTGGCGTATCAGCCAGTAGTGGATCGGCGTCGCGAAAAGAAAGCCGCATCGGCCTAAGTCCGCATTTATTCGGAGTTTCAGTAAGCAATTGCGTTCGTCGACACGCTGCCGAGTAGTACCGGAAACCGGCTTGTCAGCTCAGAAACTTGTCGTCGAGCGAATAGCCCGCGCCACGGACGGTTCGGATCGGATCGCGCTGTCGGCCACGATTGATGGCCTTCCTCAGACGACCGATATGCACGTCAACAGTCCGTTCGTCGACATAGATATCCCGGCCCCAGACACCATCAAGCAATTGCTCGCGTGAAAATACCCTGCCGGGTGCACTCAGGAAATATTCAAGCAGCTTGAACTCGGTCGGGCCGAGCTTCAGTTCCTTGCCGGCCCTATGGGCTCTGTGGGAATCCCGGTCGAGCTCGATGTCACCCGCCCGTAGCAACGAAGAGATCGCTTGCGGATGTGCGCGCCGCAGCATTGCCCGGACGCGGGCCATAAGCTCGGGCACCGAGAATGGTTTGACGACATAGTCATCCGCGCCCGTCGATAATCCCCTGATGCGATCGGATTCCTCGCCACGGGCGGTCAACATGATTACGGGCAGACTTTCTGTCTCGGGCCGCAGGCGCAAGCGGCGGCACAGTTCAATGCCGGACAACCCCGGCAGCATCCAGTCCAGCACCAGGAGATCAGGTACCTGCTCGGCAAGGCGAATTTCGGCCTCGTCTCCACGGCTGACCGTCTCGACATCATACCCTTCCGACTCAAGATTATAACGAAGCAGGATCGAGAGGGGCTCTTCGTCCTCTACAACCATAATCCTCGGCGTCATCGATGTATCTCCGATATCAAGTCAGATCTGCTACAGGGTTCGCGTTCCGTGCATGGATGGTTCAGCTTCGCCAGTAACAATATACAGTATTGTCTCCGCGATATTGGTGGCATGGTCTCCAACGCGCTCGATGTTTTTGGCGCAGAAGAGCAAATTGGTGCAAAACGAGATATTTCGCGGATCTTCCATCATGTAGGTCAGCAATTCGCGAAATAGCGAGGTGTATACCTGGTCAATTTCGTCGTCATCTTCCAATACCTTACGTGCCTGAGCGATATCCTTATTGACATAGGCATCCAGAACATCCCGCAATTGTGTTTGCGCTAACGAAGAGAGATGTTCCAAGCCTCTCAACAATGGCTTTGGATGGGCAAAATCGACCACATCCTTGGTACGTTTGGCGATGTTTTTTGCCATATCACCAGTACGTTCCAGATCGTTTGCCATCCGAAGTGCGCCAATGAGTTCACGAAGATCAAGTGCCATTGGTTGACGTTTTGCAATCGTCAAAACGATTTGTTCATCGAGTTTGTATTGCATTGCATCGAGGGCAACATCTTCTGCGACAACTGCCTGTGCCAGGCTGAGGTCGCCACGAATAAGTGCCGTCACCGCCTGGCCAACCATGGATTCAGCATAGCCGCCCATTTCATTGACACCGGCAGTAATGGATTTCAAATCGTCATCAAAGGCGGTTACCGTATGATCTGTCATCATAGATTCTTTCCTTGTAACAAGCCTGGCGCGTTACATACCATGAAACCTCACGCTTTGGGCTTCAGCAGAATTACCCGTATCTTCCGGTAATATAGTCCTGGGTCTTCGGGTTGTTTGGGTTGGTGAAGATCGTGTCCGTCTCATCGACTTCAACCAGATAACCCAAGTGGAACATCGCAGTGCGCTGCGAAACGCGTGCAGCTTGCTGCATCGAGTGTGTAACAATTACAATGGTGTAGTTTTCCCGCAATTCATCGATCAGTTCCTCGACCCTTGCAGTCGCGATCGGATCAAGCGCAGAACAGGGCTCATCCATGAGGATAACCTCGGGGCTGACCGCAATTGCCCTGGCAATGCAGAGCCTTTGCTGCTGACCGCCGGACAGGCCGGTACCTGCTTCATGGAGACGATCCTTTACTTCCTCGTATAATCCGGCCTTCTGCAGGCTCGTGACAACGATTTCCTCCAATTCCGTCTTGTTGCGAGACAAGCCATGGATACGCGGACCATAAGCAACATTCTCGAAGATCGACTTGGGGAACGGGTTTGGTTTCTGGAAAACCATGCCGACCCGGGCGCGCAGATCAACAACGTCAATGTCCGGATCGTAAATATCGCGATTGTCGAGCGTTATTTCACCGGAGACCCTGCAGATGTCGATCGTATCGTTCATGCGATTCAGGCATCTGATGAAGGTCGACTTTCCGCAGCCGGACGGACCGATCAGCGCGGTAACCTGGTTCTCGTAGATATCCAGATCGACATCGAACAGGGCCTGTTTGTCACCATAATGGACGTTGACCTTCTCGCCCTGCATCTTCTTGTTCAATGGTTTGCTGTCTGTTTCGCCCGCCATCTTGGTTTCGGCCTCAGTCATCATATTCATTTTCCTGGTTCTCCTGAAACTCTTCAGACCGGATAGTCAAGTGCGAATATCGATCGCGAGATAACCTACCAACGCCGCTCAAACCGGCGACGCAACAAAATTGCAGTCAAATTCATGACTACGAGGAAAGCGAGCAAGACCATAATCGCTGCGGCTGTCTTCTGCTGAAAACCCGGCTCGGGGAAGTCAGCCCACATGAAAATCTGCACGGGCAAGACAGTTGCCGGATCGGTAATGCCCCCGGGAACATCCACGATAAAGGCAACCATGCCAATCATCAGAAGCGGAGCGGTTTCTCCGAGCGCCTGCGCCATACCGATAATTGTGCCGGTCAGCATGCCAGGCATGGCCAGCGGGAGCACATGATGAAAGACCGCCTGGATACGGGATGCACCGACGCCAAGAGCAGCCTGGCGGATGGAAGGTGGCACCGCCTTCAATGCCGCGCGGGACGCGATGATGATTGTCGGTAGTGTCATGAGGGCCAGCACCATGCCGCCTACTAGAGGCGCTGAACGCGGCATGGAAAACCAGTTCAGGAACACTGCCAGACCCAACAGACCGAAGACAATTGAAGGAACCGCAGCCAGGTTGTTGATGTTGACCTCGATAAAGTCGGTCAACCGGTTCTTGGGAGCAAATTCCTCGAGATAAATGGCCGCTGCGACGCCGATCGGGAAGGACAGCAAGAGTGTCACGACCATGGTATAAAATGAACCAAGCACGGCGCCCCAAATACCGGCAAGTTCAGGCTCGCGGCTGGCGCCGGTTGTGAGGAAAATGGAGTTGATGCGGCGCTCGACAAGATCCTGGGACTGCATTTTGTCGATGAGCGCCACTTCCGTGTCCGAAAACTTGCGGTCACTTTCCGGGCTGGGAATGGTCTTTGCCTGCCAATTTCCAGCTGTCAGTGGTGCATCTGTTTCGAATGGAAGCAATATCGTTCCGACAAAGCTGTCGGGTGCAATCTCGTTGACCTTGATCGTACCGCCATTTGCGTAGATCAGGAGCGAAGGCAGGTTGGTATCGATGACTTCCGAAGCACCTGCTGCCGCTTCGCGCTGAATCAACGCATCGAATTGCGCACGAAGGTCTTCCAGCCTCGTCTTGATCGTGGGTATGGCTTTCTGTGCGTCCTCGACGGCCTTTTCATTGCCAGAACCGCCTGCGATCTGGGTCTGGCGGGCCAGGCCGCGTTCTTCGGCCGAAATCCGCTTCGCCACGACCTCGGCCTGTTCGCCAATCGTTTCCTTGGTCAGGGCCAGAAAATCGCTGAAAACCGGAGAATCAGCCGTTCCAGTGACCTTGTCCTCCTCGATCTGCAGGTTCAGCGCAGATTGTGGTGAAGTAATCGTGTAGCGGGCGGTCAAACCCTTCAAATACAAATCGGCGAAGTCCGATACGGGCACACCCACTTGGGTCTGTTCGCCGATCAAGGACGGGTCTTCGATCACTTCCTTGCGCAATTCAATGCCTGAACCGGTCGACAGGATCGAACGGGCTACCCTTGAATCCCTGCGCGAAGTCATGGACGGAAATATTTCGCCTACCGCGTTGCGGATGATCGTATTGTAATTGGCCGCGCCGGGATCCTCGGCTGAGACCTCGGTGAGATTAACCGGTACCTTGGCATAAAAATAGGTAAATGCCGGAATTCCCTTGCCGACAACGGTTGATAACAGCAGGACCAGGAAGAAACCTGCCAGGAGCACCGCGCCGAGGCCGAGATACTTGAACCGCCTTTCGGCAGCAAAACGCTTTCTGATACCGGCAGCGCGCCGTTCGGCAGCTGTCTTGTTGTCGAGAATGCCCGTATTGGTGATAGCTGCGTCAGTCATATTGTTCCCGATACTTCTGGACGACTTTTAGCGCGATAACATTCAACGCCAGCGTGATGCAAAACAGGACCAGCCCCAGCGCAAACGCTGCCAGAGTCTTGGCGCTGTCGAATTCCTGGTCACCGACCAGCAAGGTAACGATCTGAACCGTGACGGTTGTCACCGCTTCGAGCGGGTTGATGGTCAGATTTGCCGCGAGGCCCGCCGCCATGACGACAATCATTGTCTCACCAACCGCCCGCGATATCGCCAACAGAAGTGCGGAGACAATTCCGGGCAAAGCGGCGGGAAGCACGACCTTGCGGATCGTCTCTGATTTTGTCGCGCCCAATCCGGCAGAACCTTCGCGCAGGGATTGCGGGACAGAATTGATGACATCGTCAGAAAGGGAGGAGACGAAGGGGATGATCATGATGCCCATCACAAGACCGGCAGCCAGTGCCGACTCCGAGGATACGCTGAGTCCGATGCCCTCTCCCCAGCCCCGGATTGCCGGAGCGACCGTCAATGCGGCAAAGAAGCCGTAAACAACCGTTGGGATGCCCGCCAATGTTTCGAGAACCGGCTTGGCGATCGAGCGAAATTTCGGACCTGCGTAATCCGACAGATAGATCGCGGCCATCAGGCCGATCGGTGCGGCAACAAAAATGGCGATGGCGGTGATCAGCAGGGTACCGGCAAAGAGCGGTACCGCGCCAAACACAAGGCCAAGGTCCTTGTCGGATGCCTGATCGCCAGCAGCCTCGAAGGCGCTTTGCGGGGACCAGTGGAGTCCAAACAGAAAATCAAAAAACGGAACTTTCTGGAAGAATCTTGCCGTCTCGAAGATCAGCGAGAAAACGATTCCGATAGTGGTCAGGATTGCGACTGCCGAGCAGGCAATCAGCAATGAGATTGCGAAGCGCTCGACAAAGTGGCGCGCCCGCATGCGTAAAGACATGCTGCGCACTCCGAAATACAAACCAAGCGCACAAAGGGCGGCCACGAGCGCAACAACGATCCAGGTCGCCGTCGCGGATAATTCCTCATATCGAATGGCGGCGGCTTCCTTCAACTCGTCGCGGAAACCGACAATTCCACCGAAAGCGATAGCGCGGGCATCGCGCAGGATCGCTTCAATTTCGGGAATGGATTTATCAGCCAATTGCGTGGCAAATTCCGAGGTGACCATGCGGTCCAGGATGGTGCCTGAAAAAAGCCCCCAAAAAATCAGCACAGCAAGTGCCGGTACGGTCACGACCAGTGCGAGATAGCCACCGTGATAGGATGGGCGGGAATGAAGTTTGGAATGGTCACCGCCAGCCATTGCATTGGCACGGGTAGACCCAAAATAGTAGGCAACAAAGAAAAGAATGGCGAGCGCCAATACCAGGTAGAAAATCATGGCGTGGCCTGTCTGCAATTGACCAATGGTCGGATTTCAGAAATGTCCGGCCGGCGCAATAACCGGCCGGACAGCATGCCATGACACTACATGGCGAGCGGTTTCAGCTGCTTTGCGTCTGCGCCAACCATGTCGCGGTCGCTGTCCGGGAGAGGAATAAGACCCTTGTCTACGAGGTAACCGTCATTGCTCCAGGTTCCTTCGTCAACAAACTCGCCCACAAATTCGGCGATCCCAGGAATAACACCAACGTGCTCTTTCTTGACATAGAAGTAGAGCGAACGGGAAATTCCATAGTCACCTGCTGCGATTTTCTCGAATTCCGGAGAAACGCCGCCAATGACTGCGCCCTGGATCTTGTCGGCATTCTGATCGAGGAACGAGAAACCGAAGATCGCAACGGCTGCCGGGTTTGCTTCCAGCTTCTGAACCATCAGATTGTCGTTCTCACCAGCTTCGATGAATGCGCCGTCTTCGCGCATCTGGGTGCAGGCTTTGCCCTTTTCAGCCATTTCTTCGACTTCCTTGGGGCAGGCTTCTTCCATAACAAGTTCCACGAACGCGTCACGCGTCCCGGAGGTTGGCGGCGGGCCAAGAACTTCGATCTTGTTGGCCGGCAGCGAAGCGTCGATTTCGGACCAGGTCGTGTAAGGATTGTCGACCACTTTTCCGTCAACGACAACGTTCTTGGCCAGCGCGTTATAGATCTGATCCATTGTCAGGTTCATAACAGGGGCGCTTTTGGAATTGGCAAGAACGATGCCGTCAAAGCCGATTTTGACTTCAACCGGTGTAACGCCGTTTTCGCCACAAAGCTTGAATTCGGTATCTTTGATGCGGCGCGAAGCATTGGTGATGTCGGGTGTGTTTTCACCAACACCAGCACAGAACAGCTTCATTCCACCACCAGTCCCGGTTGATTCAACAACTGGGGTCTTGAAAGAACCTTTCTGACCAAACGCCTCAGCTACTGCTGTTGAAAATGGAAACACTGTTGAAGAACCGACAATCTGAATCTGGTCACGAGCCTGTGCCTGACCGGCTGCGGCGATCGCGACTGTGCCAAGTGCGACGGTTGCGAGAGTTTTAAATTTCACGGGATCTCTCCGATTTCGGGTGTAAATATTAATGCCGGAACCCCCCGGCACCTGTTTCAAGAGGCGTAAGTATTCTCTGCCTCGCCTCGCTGACGTGGCAGACACTATTGCTAGTGCATTGTCGTTTTATGACAGATGCGTATCACTAGTATGACAGTTTAAATAATTGTTTTTATTATATCTTTCGCTACCGATCCACAGACTCACCCCGATCTTTCAACATGAACTCTATGCTGAAGGAAGCGCCTTCACCCAAGGTGGAGTTGACATTGAGTCTGGTAGCATGCCGCGTGAGTATGTGTTTGACAATTGCCAACCCGAGCCCGGTCCCCTGTTTCTCCCGGCTGGATTCGACGTCGACCCTGTAAAACCGTTCCGTCAATCGCGGTAAATGTTCCTCCGGGATCCCTGGACCATAGTCGCGGATAGCAATCTCCACAGCGTCATTTTCGCTGTCGGCTGATTTCAGCCTGCCGGCAATGTCGACCTTACCGCCGCTCTGTCCATACTTCAGCGCGTTTTCTAACAAGTTCTCAAAAACCTGAACGAGCTCATCCCGATCTCCTTCGACGATCAAGGAGGAATTCGGTAGATCGAATTTCAGTTCAACCTCAAGATTTTCGGCAAGCGGTTTCAACGAATCGACAACATGGTGCAGGACATTCGCAAGGTCGACTTCGTCCGAAGCACGCAGATGGGCTTTCATCTCGATTTTGCTGAGTGACAGAAGGTCATCAATCAGGCGCGACATCCGTTCGGCCTGACCCAACATGACGGTCAGAAACTCTTTGGTGACTTCAGGGTCCCCGGCTGCCGGCCCCTGCAAGGTCTCAACAAATCCACGAAGCGACGCCAAAGGCGTGCGCAATTCATGGCTGGCATTTGCAATGAAGTCCGACCGCATCTGATCGGAACGTTTGGCTTCGGTCAGATTGATGAATGACAACAGGAAAAAATTGGGATCGTTGCCCGGTCCGGCGCTTGGAATTGGCGTAATTGCCATCCAGTACCAGCGTTCGGGCGGGCTCGGATCATGATATTCGAACTCTGCCGGTTGTCCGGAATCAATGGCAGATGTAAGGACCCGCGCGATTTCAGGCCGGCGAAACTTGTAAATGATGGGATCGCCGGTAGAAGCGGGGCCGAAGTCGGAAGCAGCCGGGCTGTTTGCATATCGCAAATTGCCGGTTCGGTCGAGGATATAGGCAGGATGGCCGAGCGCATCGCAGACCGATTTCATGCCGAGATCCGGCCAGATCGGTTTTCCCGGCAGTTCTTGCGAATTCGATACCTCGCCGCCGGTCGATTGCGACGGTATCAGGGTAGCCACCATCACTATTGCAAAGCCGATCAGACTTTCGATCCACAGATTGCCGACAAAAACCGCAAGCATCAGGAATACAATTGCCGCTGCAAGCAGAATCCAGCGCGCGTTATGAAGCCGCGAATTCAGCGTATCCTTAACTGCCGTAGGGACCTGATCGAGAGACATTTCCTGTCGTTCCGCTATTTTGCAATCATCGCCGGAAATACCGTTCTGACCGATTTATATATACTCCAGATGTCGCGAGCGCTTAAATAGACTGGCTGGGCCGAATGTCCAAATGATAAGTAGGGATGTTGAAACAGAATCCTCAAAGCCAACGAGCAGTAAATCAAATCAAACCGGGAAACTGAGATGAAGATAGCAGACGCACCTGTAGTCGAATTGCATATTAACGGCAAGAAACGCTCATTTGATCTGGATGATCCCAAATTGCCAGACTGGGTCGACGACAATGCGTTTGGCGCCGGTGGGTACCCGTATGACAAGAAAATGGATGAAAAAAAGTACAAACACGAACTTGAAGACCTCCAGGAAGAACTCGTCAAAGTCCAATATTGGCTGCAGGAGAAAGACGAAAAAGTACTGGTTGTTTTCGAGGGGCGAGATGCCGCCGGTAAAGGCGGAACCATCGAGCGGTTTCGCGAGAACCTCAATCCCCGCTATGTCAGATCAGTAGCCTTGCCGAAACCGTCCGACAAGGAACAGGGGCAGTGGTATTTCCAGCGTTACGCCTCCAATTTCCCGACATCAGGGGAAATGATCCTGTTCGATCGTTCCTGGTACAATCGGGCAGGTGTTGAACCGGTCATGGGTTTTTGTACGGATGATCAATATGAATCCTTTCTCGACGAGGCGCCGAAATTCGAGAAGATGATCAAACGCGCGGGAATTCATTTCTTCAAATTCTGGCTGAATATCGGACAGGAGACGCAGCTGGAGAGGTTTCATGCGCGGCGCCATGATCCGCTCAAGGTCTGGAAACTGTCGCCTGTTGATATCAAGGCGCTGACGAAGTGGGATGAATACACAAAGGCGCGTGACCGGATGTTCAAGCACACCGATGTTGGCGATGTGCGTTGGTGTGTCATCCGTGCAAACGACAAACGCCGGTCGCGTATCAATTCGATCCGCCATGTCCTTACCCATCTCGACTATGAGGGCAAGAACAAGAAGAAGATCGGTGAGATCGACGAAAACATCGTCGTTCCGGCGAAAGATTTCAAAGACTAGGAGTCTATAGCCCTAACCATCGGCCAGGCGCAATCTGGCGTAGAGTATGTCGACTACATCACCCTGGCCGGTGATCGAAGCCGAACCGGTGATGTCGGTGTTCAGCGCAAAATGCCCGTCTGCGCTGGCGGGATTTACCTGTGGGACATTCATTGCAAACACAATGGCCTCGGGCTGCAGGCCAATCCTGAACCGCTTGCGGCCGCAAGCTTCGGTTTCATTGAACAGACAGGAAATCGAGAATGTGGCGGGGCCGGTGCCGCCGGATTTGGCCAAAATTTCCACCGTGATACGCCGTCCCTCGATCTGTTCCATTACACCGGGACTGATATTGATCAGGATTGGTTTTGCCGATTGCGCAAGTTCCTGGGACGGACGAACGGAGGTCAGTCTAATCAATTCCAGATTGGACTGGTTGACTATCTGGGCACGGCCGCGACCGGCGGTTTCCAGGGCGTCGGTGTTGGAGGGCGAAAGAATGGTGATGAATGGCGTCGATGACTGATCATCGATTATCTGGTCCTGGGAAATGGCCGGCGGCGTATCTTCCACGCTTGCCTGATTGCTTGTCCCTGGAGAAAGCGTATTGATAAGCGTGTAGATCAGCCAGCCGGTAATCAGCAACAGGCAGAAAAATGCAAAAATGGCGAGCGGTCTTCTTAACCCGCTGCCATCAACTGAATATCCGGCTCTGGCCGTTTCCTCCAGAAAAAGATCGTTTTCGTCCTGAGGTCCGTAATCATCGACTTCGGGAAAATCAGGATCGGCAAATTGCTCGGGATGGCCCGGTTCATAATCCGGCGCCGCCTCCGCCGGAAAATCAACCGGGGGATGTTCGGGAGTGGGCGGAGAGACCGACGGCTCGACAAAATCGGGCTCCGGCGCAAATTCGGGTTGTTGTGGAGGAAGATAGCCCGCTTCAATACGCTTGATGCAGTTTTCAAGTGCATCGCGTTGAACCTGAATGGCCTGCGGCGGCTGCGGACCAGCACCGGCAATCATGCGCGCAAAAGCATTGCGCGACGCCTGATAGATCTGTTCACGTACTGCCGGGTCAGTCGCGTCCTGTCTTGCCAGAGCCTGGCGAATTAACCCCTCGAAGTCCGCCAAATTTGCTGTATCCCTCAGTATTCAATCAAAATTTTCGCGTGAAACTCGAAAGCGGACCAGTTATTCCGGTGCAAGGCCTGCATTTAAAGCAAGCTGCCATATGCCGTTGCCGTCATTTTTCCCGACCCGCCTGTCAGGATTCACTAAACCCCTTTTATCCTGTTGCTCCTATAATGCAATCTTGCTGTCGGCTGATTTGAGCGGTCACCGCAATATGTGAACACTAATGGGGACAACTACCAGAAATCTGCGGTATGGTTTTGGATTGAAGGTGTTTACATTAAAGTCCAACGCGCTTGCGCTTCGGTAAGCGTGAATTCATGTGAGAATCAAGACGTGCCCATTCCCGATATTTTGAAGGACCAGCTGGTATTGCCGGTTGTCGCAGCGCCACTGTTCATTATTTCCCATCCTGCCCTGACGCTGGCGCAGTGCAAGGCAGGCGTTATCGGCTCGTTTCCGGCTTTGAATGCGCGCCCGCTTTCGCAACTTGACGAATGGCTGGACCAGATCACCAATGAACTGGAAACGCATGCCCAGGAAAATCCGCAATCAAAGACGGCTCCGTTCGCGGTAAATCAGATCGTGCACAAATCCAACAACCGGCTCGAGCAGGATCTTGAACTTTGCGTCAAGTACAAGGTGCCGATCGTCATTACATCACTGGGGGCGGTTCCCGAGGTAAATCAGGCTATCCACGCCTATGGCGGTATTGTCCTGCACGACATCATCAACAACCGGCACGCCAATTCGGCGATCCGCAAGGGTGCTGATGGCCTCATTGCCGTGGCTGCCGGAGCGGGCGGGCATGCCGGCACGCTTTCCCCCTTTGCGCTGGTGCAGGAAATCCGCGAATGGTTTGACGGGCCGTTATTGTTGTCGGGCGCCATTGCCAATGGCGGTGCCGTCTTGGCAGCGCAGGCCATGGGTGCCGACCTTGCCTATATTGGCTCTCCGTTTATCGCCACGCATGAGGCAAGGGCCAGCGATCAGTACAAGGAATGCATTGTCGACAGTGCTGCCGGCGATATTGTCTATACTGACCTGTTTACCGGTGTATCCGGCAACTATCTGCGGCCCTCGATTACCAATGCGGGGTTCGATCCCGACAATCTGCCAAAAAGCGATCCATCAAAAATGGATTTCGGTTCCGGCGGAACAACCGAAGCAAAGGCATGGAAAGATATTTGGGGCTCCGGCCAGGGCATCGGCGCGGTCAAATCGGTGGTCTCGACCGCTGAACTCGTCGGGCGCTTGACGCGCGAATATGAGGCGGCAAGAAAAAAGCTTCTGACGGATTGAACTATAGCGGCCAGAAAAACAGGATCGCCGGTACCGAGACCCCCAAAACGAGCAGTTCCAGCGGCAAGCCCATATACCAATAATCGCCAAATTTGTAGCTGCCGGGACCCATGATGATCGTATTGTTCTTGTGGCCTATCGGGGTCAGGAACGCACAGGAGGCTGCAACTGCTACGCCCATCAAGAAAGCATCCGGCGAAGCGTCAATCGAATTGGCGATGTTGACGCCTATCGGTGCCGCAATCAGCGCGGTCGCAACATTATTCAGGAAATCCGACAGCGTCATGGTGATTGCCATCAGGACAAGCAGGACAGCCCAGGACGGCCAGCCATCGGTTGCCGACACGATCGAATTGGCGATCAATTGCGTACCGCCGGATTCTTCCAGCGCAGCGCTTAGCGGAATCAGGGAAGCCAACAGCACGATGACTTTCCACTCCACCGTCTCGTAAATTTCCGACCCGCCGACAATGCCGAGTGCTGCGTATCCGATGACACAAGCCGCCAGTGTAATGGTCAGATCAGCGAATCCCGCCACCGAAGCAGCAATTGCCAGTGCAAACAAAAAGCCCGAAAGCAAAGCGCGATTGCGTTGCAAGACCGGCGTTTCGCGCTTGGCGATTGGATAGACCCCAAGCCAGCTCGAGATCGTGGCCAGCTCTTTTGCAGGACCCAGCAAGAGCAGCATGTCGCCTGATTTCAGTGGCAATTCCCGCACGCGCTGACGAAAGCTGCGCCCTTCTCTCGAAACACCCAAGAGCGTGACGCCAAACCGGTATTGCAAGCGGACATCCTTCGCGGTCCTGCCGATAAGCCGCGAATTTTCTGGAATGATGACCTCCTGCAGGACGAGGGATGCGCTGGCCATGCCGCCATGTTTTTCCGATCCGGAATAATCCAGTTCGGCAGCACCGATAAACTCCTCGATTGCCTTTGGTTCTCCTTCGAGAACCAGATAGTCGCTTTTGCGAATTTCCTCATTATGGGCAAATCCGCGCAGACGCTTGCCACGGCGGACAAGGCCAAGAACATGAACATCCTTGTCGTTGGCCAGCGGCAAGAGATCGCCGACGAGGATACCGATTGATTTCGAATTCGGTTTTGGCCTGGCCTCGGCGACAAACAGGCCGCTTTCCCCGGCGGCGGCGTCGGCATTCTTGTCCTCGCGCTCGGGTACGAACCGCCAGCCGATCAAGGCGACGAACAATATTCCGACACCGGCAACAACCAGACCGACCGGCGAGAAGTCGAACATCTGGAACGGCTCGCCAAGCGCCTGCTGGCGGTATTGCGATATGACGATATTGGGTGGCGTGCCGATCAGCGTGATCATTCCGCCCAGAATGGTTGCGAATGACAGCGCCATCAGCGTTTTCGACGGCGCCCGCCCGGCCTTGCGCGCTGCCTCGAGATCGACCGTCATCAACAATGCCAGCGCCGCGACATTATTGATGATGGCCGAAAGACCGGCACCCACGACAGACACAATTCCGATATGAGCCGAAACCGGCCGCTCCTGTGCCAAAAGCCTTGTTGCTATTGCCTCGACCGCGCCAGAGTTGAGCAGGCCGCGAGAAATGATCAGGACGAAACAGATGATGACAACAGCCGGATGGCCGAAACCGAGGAAGGCATCATAGGGTTTGATATATCCGGCAAGCGTGGCCACGATCAGGGCCGTAAAGGCGACCAGATCGTAGCGGACTTTCCCCCAGATCAAAAAGAAGAAAACGATGCCAAACAGGCTGAACAGGAATATCTGGTCATATGTCATGGCGCGACCTTACGGCGTGCGAACCGCATTGCAAGGCCAGTAGGTGAAATCATGAAAGTTACACCAAACAAAAATGCGGCGGGGCAAATGTCCCGCCGCAAATCTCAGAGTTTTCGGATTTTGGCAGTCAACCTGCTGCAGCAACCGCGCGTTTTGCCATTACCCTGACCAGATTGGCCCGGTAGGCGGCATTGCCATGAATATCGGACAGCATCATGGCCTCGTCGACATCTGCATCCGCAACCGCATCGGCACTCCAATTTGAACCGAGCGCCTCTTCCATGCCGGCATGTCGGAACACACCGTCGGAACCTGCTCCCGTTACAGCGACGCGCACGCCGTCGCCGCCCTTTGCAACAAAGACGCCGGCCATTGCATAACGGGAAGCGGGATTGGGGAATTTGCTGTAGGCGGATTTGTCCGGCACGGTGAATGAGATCGAGGTGATCAACTCACCATCCTCCAATGCCGTTTCAAACATGCCAGTGAAAAAATCATCGGCAGAAATCGTCCGGTTATTGGTGATAATCTCGGCACCCAGCGCCAACAGGGCAGCCGGGTAGTCCGCAGCAGGATCATTATTGGCGACCGAACCGCCAATTGTTCCCATGTGGCGGACAGCAGGGTCACCGATATGACCTGCCAGATCGCTGATGCCCTGGCAAACTGCCCGCAATTGCGGGGCGTCGGCAACTTCAGCATGGGTCGTGGCTGCACCAATGGTGACCTTGTTGCCATCCACATTGACGCCTTTCATGGCATCAATATTGCGGATATCGACGAGATCGCTGGGTGAAGCGAGCCGCTGTTTCATGGTGGGGATCAGTGTCTGTCCGCCAGCGATAAACTGCCCGTCATCTGCCGAACCGGCGAGTTTGACTGCCTCATCTGCAGAGGAGGCACGGTGATATTTGGTCTCATACATTTTACATTACCTCCTGGAGATTATTCAGCCGCCTTGGCGGATCCGTTCGATTGAATGATGTCCCACACCTTTTGCGGGGTGGCGGGCATATCCAGATCGCGGACGCCAATCGCGTCGGTGATGGCATTGATCACGGCGGGGGGTGCCGCGATTGCACCTGCCTCACCGCATCCCTTCACGCCCAATGGATTGTGCGTGCAAGGCGTATTGGTGTAGCCAACGGCAAAACTCGGCACATTGTCTGCATGGGGAATGATGTAATCCATGTAGGACGCATTCACCATCTGGCCCTCCTCGTCGTATAGCGCCTTTTCGAAAAGCGCCTGGCCGACACCATGAGTAACGCCGCCATGGACCTGGCCTTCGACGATCATCGGGTTAACGACATTGCCAAAATCGTCCACCGCGGTGAATTTGACGACTTCGGTGACGCCGGTGTCCGGATCGACCTCCACCTCACAGATATGGGTACCTGCGGGATAGGTAAAATTGGCCGGATCGTAGAACGATCGCTGGTCGAGTCCCGGCTCCATATCCGTCAGGGGATAGTCGTGCGGAACCATAGCCGTCAAGATAACCTCGCCAATGGTCTTGGTCTTGTCGGTACCCGAAACCGAGAATTCGCCGTTCTCGAAGGTGATGTCGGCAGCGTCGGCCTCCATCATGTGGGCGGCGACCTTCTTGGCCTTTTCGATCACCTTGTCGCAGGCAGCCGAAATTGCCGAACCACCGACAGCAAGCGATCTTGAGCCATAGGTTCCATGGCCCCATTGCACCGAACCGGTATCGCCATGGATGATGTCGACATTGCCGACTTCGATCCCAAGCTTGCTGGCGACGACCTGTGCGAAAGCCGTTTCATGCCCCTGACCCTGCGTTTGTGTTCCAGTCATGACAGAAACTGAGCCGGTCGGATTGAAGCGGATTTCAGCACTTTCATAAAGGCCGATCCCCGCACCGATTGCACCGGCAATATTGGAAGGCGCAAGTCCACAGGCCTCGATATAGGTCGAGAAACCAACCCCGCGTAGTTTGCCGTTGGCGGCGGATTCCTTCTTGCGGGCCTCAAAGCCTGCATAATCCGCCTTATCCAGCGCCATTTCGAGCGCGGTTTCATAGTCCCCAGTGTCATATTGCAGGACAACCGCGGTCTGATAGGGAAATTCGCGGATGAAATTTCTCTTCCGGATTTCAACCACGCCAATGCCGGTTTCGCGGGCAGCAGTTTCGACAAGTCGTTCAACGAGGTAGGTCGCCTCCGGTCGTCCGGCGCCACGCTCGGCATCAATAGGGCAGGTATTGGTAAAGACACCCGATACCTTGCAGTGAATGGCCGGAATGTCATAGGGGCCCGAGAGCACGGTGCCATAAAGATAGGTCGAACTCAGCATTCCGAAGGTGGACAAATAGGCACCGAGACTAGCCTTGGTGTCGACCCGCAATGCCAGGAACTTGCCGTCCTTGTCCATTGCAAGTTCTGCCTTCGTGACATGGTCGCGGCCATGGGTGTCGCTCAAGAACGCTTCGGTGCGGTCGGAGGTCCATTTGACTGGACGGCTAACCTTGCGGCATGCCCAGGTAACCACCGCCTCTTCTGGATAGAACGGGATCTTGGAACCAAATCCACCGCCGACATCGGGTGAGATCACCCGCAGCTTGCCTTCCGAAATTCCCAAGACATAGGCTGCCAGCAGGAGCCGGGTAATGTGCGGATTCTGGGAAGTCGTATAAAGCGTAAAGCTGTCCGCCGCTGGATCATATTCAGCATTTGCCGCGCGCGGTTCCATCGCATTTGGAACCTTGCGATTGTTGATGATGTCGAGCGAGGTTACGTGATCCGCCTTGGCAAAGGCTGCCTCCACCGGATCGGCTTCACCGATCTCCCAATGCATGACCACGTTATTAGGTGCTTCCTCGTGCAATTGCGGCGTATCGGCATCCATCGCCTTGGCCGTATCGGTATTTGAAGGCAGTGCTTCATATTCGACGTTGACCTTGCCTGCCGCATCGCGTGCCAGTGCCACGGATTCGGCGATAACAACGGCGACCATGTCTCCGACAAACCGTACCTTGTCTTTCAGCAAAGCGGGGCGCGGCGGGGCATTTTGCGGCCCACCTCCCGGTGCAAATCCGCAGGGCATTCCACCCAGACCATCTGCGGCCACATCCTCGCCGGTATAGATGGCATGGACGCCTTCACAATCCTTTGCCTCGGATATGTCCACCGACTTGATCAATGCATGTGCATGCGGCGAGCGGACAAATACCGCGAAAAGTTGTCCGGGACGATTGAAATCGTCGGTATATCTACCCTTGCCGGTAATGAAACGCTGATCTTCCTTGCGCAATACACGTGCGCCAATTCCTTCAACACCCATTTCGTTCCTCCTCATCTGACCGCGTCTGAAGGTTCTTCACCTATCGCGCTGGTCAATTCATCTCGTTATTCAGGATAAACCCAAGCTGACTATCCGGCAGCAGCTTCGATCGCGCGGACAATGTTGTGGTAGCCGGTGCAGCGGCAGATATTGCCTTCCAACTCGCTGCGTATCGTCGCTTCATCGAGTTTTTGGCCGCTGGCCTTGGCGCGCTCGATCATGTCGACAGCTGTCATGATCATGCCAGGGGTACAGAACCCGCATTGCAGTCCGTGATGCTCGTGAAAAGCAGCCTGTACAGGATGAAGATCGCCACCATTGGCCAGACCTTCGATCGTTACCACCTCGCTGCCAGCTGCCTGGGCGGCGAGCATGGTGCAGGCCTTAACCGCCTTGCCGTCAACATGAACCACGCAGGCGCCACATTGCGATGTGTCGCACCCGACATGGGTACCTGTGAGCTTAAGATTCTCACGGATATAATCGACAAGCAGGGTACGGTCCTCAACGTCGGCGGACACCTCTTTGCCGTTCACCGTCATGGATACGGTTGTCATGAATTCCTCCCAAAATCCGGGTGCAGAACACCCTTTCCTCGATTCCCGAATTTTTTAGTGAATTCCGACCTCTTCGGATCGGTGCAAGCATTCGGGGAACCATACATTGGCGCACTCACAGTAAGAGGGCAAGAGCGGGGGATACGAAATTAGTCTTATTTACCGGCCACTACTTTCGCGCGCCAAGTCCAAACATGGGACAGCCATCTGGGCAGACAAGGTGAAATTGGCCGTACTGATAATTATTTTACCGCTCGAACCATCGCTGATGAAGGGAAGCAGGTCGGGTCTGAACCCCTGGTCTTTTGCCATTTGCCGATCGAACGCCGGGTCTTGAAGCCCGGCAGGCCATCCGCACCACCAACATCATGGCCCTGGCCTTCGAGATGGCGCTGCAATATTGCGATATCGGAGCGCAACATCTTGTCGGTCTTGCGCCAATCTGCCTTGAACGGCGTACTGCCAAACGCCATGCGGTCGCCGGCATGGCCGATGAACAGCGCATAGAGATCGCTCTCATTATAGGCCTTGAGCACATAGAAGTTGGGCGTGACGATAAAGGCCGGACCGTATCGTCCCGCGGGCATCATCAGGTAACCTTCTTCATTGATTTCATTTGCCGGGAAGGGTCGGCCGCTGATGCGTTCAATGCCCATTGCCTGCCATTGTGCAATTGGCCGACCATTGTCAGGTCCCTCAAGCGCGCAGGAAACGGATGCAGGGACCTTTACCTCAAAGCCCCAGTCGCGCCCGGCTACCCAGCCATTTGCTGCCAGATAGTTTGCGATTGATGCCAGCGTGTCGGCTTCCGAGTTCCAGATATCTGCCTTGCCATTGCCATCACCGTCGGCAGCATATTTGAGATAGGAGGTGGGCAGAAACTGGGGCTGACCAAGTGCACCCGCCCAGGAACTCTTCATCAGATTGGCGGAAGTGCCTTTCTCGACCATGACAAGGGCTGCCAGCAATTCGCGTTCAAACAGGTCGCGGCGAGTCGACATGAAGGCCTTGGTAGCCA
>JANQQM010000091.1 GCA_028289365.1 Salaquimonas sp.
ATATATTGTGACGCCAAACTGGTCCCCTTCTTTCACTCGGCAACTCAAGCAACTTACTGGCTGGCTGTCCAGACCGACCGCGCGCGTTAACAGCAGCAAAGCTTGGAACGCAGACGGATGGGCCGCTCCTCAAGCGGACACCGTACCAGTCATCTCCAACGCATTGCAGCTGGGTCGCAGTTATAAATTTGCACACCCTTCTGGACGCACCCAAACCATGATGCCAATGTGGTTCATATCAATAAAGGCACTTGTCATGACCAAGCCCCAGCCCAACATTCTGTTCATTCTTTCGGATCAACATGCCCAAAGTGCCGTCGGTTGTTATGGCGATGTGTCCGGGGTAACACCCAATCTGGACAGGTTGGCGTCTGAGGGCACAGTCTTTGAAAACGGCTATTGCGCATCACCAATATGTCTTCCCAGCCGCATGTCGTTGTTAACTGGACGTCAACCGCACGAGAATCGTTGCTGGCTTAACACGGACGTGCTCAATTCGGGCACTCCAACCTTTGCCCATGCATTGGGCGCGGCCGGATATCGCACGGCTCTCATCGGCCGAATGCATTATATCGGCTGCGACCAGACACATGGTTTCAGTGAACGGCTGGTCGGGGACCATTCTGCAAACTGGCCCGGCAATCCAACGTTCAATCATGGTGAACTGGAAGGCGCACCCGGACCCAACAGGGTCAGCATTGAGAAATCCGGCGCGGGAACGAATGCCTATGACTGGAAAGATCGAGACACGGCGGCGGCTGCTATCAATTGGTTACGACATACCGGCGTAGCACGGAAAAATGGTGACACACAGCCGTTCCTGCTCACTGTCGGTTTCATGCTGCCACATCCACCCTATGTCGCCGATCCTGAAGATTACGATGCAGTCGATGGGAAGGTGCCGAATATCAGGCTTGATACGCAATCGGTTGACGAAGTTCATCCTTGGTTTACCCGCTGGCGTAGTGAGAGAGATATTGTTGAAATCGATCCCGAACAGGCCCGGCGTTCACGGCAAGCCTATTGGGGAATGGTTCGCAGGCTTGATGGGCTTATCGGGGATGTGCTGGATGCACTTGCTGAAGCCGGACTGGATGATAATACACTGGTGATTTACAGCTCCGACCATGGCGATCACCTTGGCGAGCGCGGACTATTCTGGAAACATACCTTCTATGATGAATCGGCTTGTGTACCCTTCATAGTGCGATGGCCAGGCGAAGTACCCGCAGGCGAGCGCCGAACTCAGGTTTTCGATCTGACGAATATTCCCGCGACTATTTGCGAAGCTACACAAGCGCCATGGAACAAGTACGGGCGCAGCCTGCTGCCGGTGGCGCGCAATAAATTTGCCAAGTGGGATGATGTGGCGTTCTCGGAATATTGCGCCACAGAGACCGATCCGATACCGACAGCCGAGCCAGTAGTCCAGCGAATGATGCGCGAAGGCCGATACAAGCTCAACTATTATCACGGCCTTCCGCCACAGCTCTTCGACTTGGAAGATGATCCCGATGAACTAACAGACCTTTCGGAAGATGCGAAATACAAACCAGCCTTGGACCGTTTGATGTCGCGCCTGAAAAGTGACTGGGATCCTGAAGAAATACTTACGGAAATCACCGAACGCCAAAGGGACAATCAGATCATGCGAACTTGGGCACAGGAAACGAAGCCGGCAGAAACTTATCGTTGGGATATGCCGGATGGCAAAGCGCCTGGTTTGGCACGTAATCAATAAGACCTACGTCAGCAACTTCCTGAAACACTAGATCGAAGGGCCCAGGCGGGAAATCGCTTCAGTGCCAAAGTTTGCCAGCTCCGCCTTTGTTTTCTTACCGGAGGCGATTTCGTATACCAGCTCCGAAAGATCCGGTAGCAAAGACACTAGGGTGGCGTACCCGGTAAAAGCCTTGCTAGCATCAAAATCAATCTGATTGACCAATTTCGCAGCTACCGGACTGGCGGTGACCTTTATTGTCGGAGCAAGCGCTGAGCTATACGGATTTCCCTGATCAGTAGTGAACAAGACCATTTGTGCGCCTGATGCGATCATAGACGTTATGGATTCCGGCGAGAAACAGGGTGTATCCATCAAGTACAAACCAGCCCCCTCTGGCAATGCCGCACCCTCCCCTAGTAAGTCCAGGATCGATTGATCGCCCCCCTTCGCGATTGCACCGAGAGATTTTTCAACCAGCGTAGTTATGCCACCAGCGTGGTTTTGGGGGCCTGGATTGCCGTCACCTATCTGGTGTCCGTTCCTTACCGCGATTTGATGGCGCCGCTTGATCGCCAGTTTGATCTTGTCCGCAACCTCAGTGGTGACAGCTCGAGATGCCAACACATCTTCCGCACCGGTCCATTCGAGCGTTTCACTAAACAGTACCCGCCCACCGCGAGCGGCCAGATCTTTTGCGAATTCACCAACAAGTGGATTTGCAACGATACCCGAACTTGCACCGGAATGCCCGCATTCTACAGCGACCGCCAATTGGCTGATCGGACACGGGACCGGCTCCTGGACCGATAACTGAGAAATCAATTCCTGCAGCATACTCGAAGCGCGCTCAAACATCTTCGCTGCATCTTCGCCGACATCATCCAGCGAAACCGAAAGGGCTTCCCTCCCCGATTCCGCTACAGCATTCGAAACCTTTTCGGCTATCAGCCTGTCTGGTGCCAACACTAAAGCGCCACCGACATTTGGATGGGTAGCAAGTGCGGTCATCATGTGCCGCTGAAATCGAAGATCCTCGCCGACATGGCCGCGGCCATACATTGTCGAGACGAGCACTGCATCGGTGAAATGCGCAGCAAGGTCTCTTGCGACTACATATTCCAGCCCACTCATAGAGATGATCAGAGGATGGTTGCGAACTCCCGGCATACCAGATTTTCTGGCATAGCCGTAATAGAAGTCACCATTTGAACTAGCATCGCTCATCCGGGCTTTTCCTGCGGTAACTCACCAAGATTATGAAGATGAACATGCTGGCCGGAAGAAATGTGTTGGATAGCTGTACCGATTACATGCCCGTATTTTAACACCAGATCGCCCTTACCGATATCGCGCAGGGCGATTTTGTGGCCAAGCGGTACATCTTCGCGAAGGACCGGTGCTTCTGCTGCGTCAATCAGCGGTATCTCGCCGGTCTGGTGATCCCGGAGCAGGCAAATTACGTCGTCATCGGGATGAAGAAGGATCGCGCTTCTGGGGGATACTCTAGTCATGTTCGATCCGCACTTCGCGATGAAATACCTTGAACTCGCCTGCGCCATCCAGGTCGGGTATATATCCAAGACCCGGAGCATCCGGGATAATCACCATTCCGTCTCTTAAAGGAAGAAGCGGACCGGCGAAGATTTCACGAAGCGGGTTTTCGTTCACATCCACCTCCAGCAAACCGTCGCCTCCTGCCGCCGACAGCAAATGTGCCGATGCTGCCAGGCCGATGCCTCCCCCGAGATAATGCGGGCAATAGCGTAATCCGGCAGCAAGCACATTCTTTGCCACAATAAGGCATTCTGAGGTTCCGCCCCATTTGCAGACATCAGGTTGGATAACACCCAGATAGCCGGTGCCAATTGCTGAGTTGAATATATCCAGATTCCGAAGATTCTCTCCGGCGGCAATCGGTATTGAAGTGGAATCTGCAACCCTTCGCCATTCATTAGCCGGTCGATCAGCAGCGATTGGTTCCTCCAGCCAACCAACATTTCGAGCGGCCAGATTTCCAGCCATTTCGATGGCTTCCTTTACTGTCCATTTCTGATTGGCATCAACCAACAACACCCCTTCATCACCGATCAGTTGCCTCGTCTCGTCAATCAGCGCCAAGTCTTCCTGGATGCCAAAACCAATGCGCAGTTTGAACGCTGTGAAGCCATTTGCATATGCGCTGGCGACCAGGTCAATTCCATCTGGGGGCCCTATTCCACTGGCATATGCGGGTAATGGTCTCAACGCTCCGCCGATGAACTCAGCGAGTGGAATTCCCTTCCGACGAGAAGCCAAATCGTGCAGGGCATTGTCAAATCCTGCGGAAATCTGATCAGCAGGGCCCGGTTCGCCAGCCTGCAATGCGAGGTGATTGATCTTCTTTCGAATGGTGCCAAACGCGTTTGAAGGTGTATCGGAATCCAGATTTTGTAGCACCATGGCGGCAAGATCAGAAGCCAGGTTGGAACGGTAAGCGGCGCCTGCAGGCGGAAAATTGCACCAGATTTCGCCGTAACCAACTGCTCCTTCTTCGTCTTCAAGACGGACAATCAGTGAGGGACGCGATTCCACTCGGCCTAGTACGGTTTCCAGTGGCCGGACCAGCGGATATTGATAACAGTAGATTTCACAGCAAGCCAGCTTGGGCATGGACAGCCAATGATGCAGATGATTGAATTACAGGAACACTGACGAATTCCACTCACATGGTCAAGCATTGGAACCGGATGCCAAAAAAACCCCCAAATATCCTTTGGTATTGCGCCGACCAGATGCGTTACGACACCATTGCCGCCCTCGGCAATCGTGAGATTAACACGCCCAATCTTGATCGCCTGATTAGGAAAGGAATGGCATTCACCAAGGCTTATGCGCAGTGTCAGGTTTGCACGCCAAGCAGGGCTTCGTTCCTGACGGGTAGATATCCCGCTTCAACCCGCGTCTATCGTAATGGTACCGCTGCATTCCCAACCGGTGAGGTCCTCGTTACCAGATTGCTCGCAGATGCCGGATATGATTGCGGCTTGATCGGCAAACTCCATCTTTCAACAGCGACAGCCGGTGAAACGAGGATCGATGACGGATACCGGTTTTTTCAGTGGTCACATAATCCGATGACCGGCGAAGCAGACGCACAAAATGCCTATCATCACTGGCTTCGCCAGGAAAAGAACGCAGACCCTGACAAGCTGTTTGATTCCCAACGCGGGTTTGTAGCCCCAGGTGTTCCGGAGGAAGTGCATCAAACCACCTGGTGCACCGAAATGGCGCTGCGTTTTCTTGACGAGAAGCCAACCAAACCGTGGCTATTGAGCATCAATCCGTATGATCCGCATCCGCCATTTGATCCACCGGCAGAATATCTGAAACGCTATGATCCGGAACAATTGACACCTCCCTTGTTCAGGGAAAGCGACCTTTTACGGCAGGAGCAATTCAAGACTGTCCGTGCCCAGACGGTCGAGGCTGTCGATCCGGGTGCTGGCTCCTCGGAGACAATTGAGTATGAATCTCAGAGCGCGCGCGGATATCGTCCGCCGGATTCCTATGATGGACGGCAAGCCAAAGCAGCCTACTATGCCATGATCGAGTTGATTGACCATCAATTCGGCAGAATACTTGATGCGTTGGAAGCATCCGGTGAAATTGACAACACGGTCGTGGTTTTCATGTCCGATCATGGCGAGTTGTTGGGCGACCATGGCCTGATGTACAAAGGTTGCCGCTTCTTCGAAGGCCTGGTGCATGTACCGTTGATAATTGCAGGCCCTGAAGACATAGTTTCCGGTACAAAATCAAACGCCCTTGTAGAACTTGTCGATGTCGCACCGACATTGCTCGACCTTGCGGGCGTACAAATTCCGGAGCGAATGCAGGGCAAGTCACTTGCGCTGATATTGCGTGGAGCCTCGCCACCAGATTTCCACAAATCCACCGTGATTTGTGATTTCAACGATTCAGTCGGTTACAGCCCGGTCCCGAATTATACGCAAGCCAGCATGACGTTTGATGGACGCTACAAGCTCGCTATATATCATTCGCACGATATCGGCGAACTGTTCGATCTGGAAACTGACCCAGGTGAATTTGAAAACCTGTTTGATGATCCGGATTATGCCGATCTGCGCAATAAACTGGTAATCCGCCATCTCAACCGCTTCGCCGGAACCTTGGACGCCGGTATCGAACGGGTATCCAACGCCTGATATGGCGTATCAGAATACCCAGCAACCGATCATTCAGCTCAACGGCAGATCGAAGCGCGAATACAGTTCCATTGGCGCATCATGGCTCGTCAGTTCCTCGACAATCTTCGAAACAAATCCGTCAGCAATTTGGTCATCGTAAATGGGTTGTTGCTGAAACGGATCGGCCTCCAAATCGTAGAGCACCGTATTGGCATCCGCGAAGCCACCTTGGGTCGGCGATCTTTTGGCATCGGGAAGAGCAGGAATACGCAGGACAGGGGCTCCCTTGGTGAAGTCAAATCCCTTGTGCAATGTCGCCTCTTTCAGCTCTCGAATTTCGAACAGGCTGATATTGTGCATCGGCATCAAGGTATATTCATACAATTCACGGTTTTCCATATCAGCTGGATATCGGAAATAGGTATAGCGGCCATCCGTAGCATTAATCGCACCGCCAAAAATGCCGTAAAGCGCAATATCCCGGACGGAATTCTTCGACCCGTCCAACAGTGGTAGCAAGGATTTGCCTCGAACATTTTCGCTGATTTCTTTTCCGAAACACTGCATCAACGTTGGCATGATATCCATGGTTTGCGTCAACGCATCTATCCTGGTGCCGGCGGCTTCAGGAAAATCCGGATGATGGATGAATAACGGGATATTGGCTATTTCGTTGAAAAATGGCATCCGGTTCTTGGCCCACCAATCATGTTCACCTAGCATGAAGCCGTGGTCCGTGGTCAAGATGAGCGCCGTATCCTTCCATCTGTCATTGGCATCAAAATCATCCAGTATCCGCCCCAATTGTGAATCGCATAACGCGACCAGTGCCGCATAGTTCGCCCTGATCTCAGCAACTTCCAGATCGGTTTCGGTATCTTTCCGCTTGTAACGCGGCCAATCCAACCGCGGACCGTTATAACCAGTTTCAAAACGTTCGCGGTAGGATTCCGGCGCCGCGAAGGGTTCGTGCGGATCAAACGTCTCCAGATGGAGCAGCCAGTTGTCAGACTTGCCGTTTTCTTCCAGGAAACCCAGCGCTGAATCAAAACAACGGACACTGGGAAATTCGTGCTCTTCACGAATTTTCTCACGGTTCAGCATTCCCTGCAGGCGATATCCGTCACGCGTGTCTTCAAACTGCAGTTCGTGATATTGCTTGCGAAACCGCTCCAGTGGCGGTTCCACCATTGCGACCCATGGATCACTTTCCTGGCCCCGAATGAAGTCCCAGGTCGTGTATCGGTTGTGATAGGTCGAACCGCCGTCCTCAAAATAATGATAGTGATCCGAAACCAGGTGAGAGTACACGCCGCTGGCCTTAAGCAGTGCTGGAAATGAATCGTCAAACGGTTCAAGAGGTCCCCAACTACGATGCAGGAAGCAAAGGCGGCCAGAATGCAAGTCCCGCCGCGCGGGCATGCAAGGCATGGAACCGATATAATGCCGGTCGAACGTCGCGGCGCGTGCAGCCAACCGATCAAAATTCGGTGTTGATATACTGCCACCATAGGGACTCAATGCCCTTCGGTTCAGAGAATCGAACAGGAGGAAAACGACCCGCATTGTCATTCCACGCTGGTATCGATGTTTTTGGTCTTGCCGTTTCGTCGGTAGTCCCGCCAAAGAGGCCAAATCAGCAATGCCAGGGCGATGACTGTAAACAGCAACGGCAATGGTCGTGTCAGGATCGGGGACGGATCGCCGGCGGTCATCATCAATCCGCTTCGCAATTTCTCTTCAGCCAGCGGCGCCAAGACGAATCCGATTACAAAGGGACCAAGCGGATATTTTCCACGTTCCAGGATGAAACCGGCGACACCAAATCCCAGCATGACCCATACATCAAACATTGTATTGTTCAACGCGAAGCTGCCTACCACACAAAACACCATTACCACCGGCAAGACGTAGGAGCGCGGGATATACATCAAACGCGAGATGTAACCGACCGTACCGGTCATAAGCGCAAACATCAGAATATTTGCGAGCAGGTAGGCGGCCATCATTCCCCAGACGATATCGGCATTGGTCAGGAACAAGGTCGGACCGGGCTGGATCGAATGGATCATCAACGCTCCGATCAAGATGGCATCGATCACACTGCCGGGTATGCCCATGGCGATCAGTGGAATAAGCGCGCCGCCAACTGTAGCATTATTGGCAGCTTCGGAAGCCACAATTCCTTCCTCGGACCCTGTTCCGAATTTCTCAGGTTTACGGGACAGGTTTTTCGCCGTCGTATAAGCGACGATCGATCCAATTGAGGCGCCAATACCAGGCAAAATGCCTATCCATGTGCCAATAATCGATGAACGCAGCATATTGACGAAATTCCGTCGATATTCTGCAAAGGACATGATGATCCCCTTGCGGGACATTTCCACCCGTTCAGGCCGAATCCTGATCTGCAAGACATCGGCTATAATCTGACTGACGGCAAAGGTCCCGATCAAAACCGGCAATAGTTGAAGTCCGCCATTGAGCATATACCAGTCAAATGTCAGTCGGGGCTGACCGGATGCAGGATCGACGCCGGGCATTGAGGCCAGCATGCCAAGAAATCCGGCAATCAGCCCCTTGACCATAGAGCCGGAACTTACCGAGGCGATCAGGACCATCGCCATCATGATCAAGGTAAAATACTCAAACGGCCCAAACCGTGTGGCCAGAATTGATAGAGGCTTTGTAAGTGTAACCAGTGCTACAAACGAAATCAGCCCACCAACAAATGATGCTGAAATACCAAGACCGAGCGCCCGTCCTGGGCGACCTCCCCGCGCCATGGGATAGCCGTCGAAGGTGGTCATCACAGCGGCTGGCGTTCCCGGCATACGTAATAATGTTGCAGTGATCAGACCACCGGAAATCGCGCCCACATACATGGCCACGAGGAGCACGACTGCATTGAAGGGCTCCATATAGAATGTAAGCGGCAATGTGAGCGCAATCAGCATTGCACCGGTCAATCCTGGAATTCCGCCGACGACAATACCGAGAAACGTCCCAATGAAAAGATAGAAGAATGGCCAAGGCTGCAGGATGGCAAATGTGGCGTCAAAAAATTCCATTTCACCCCCTTCAGTCAGCTTGCCGGCAAATCAACAACAAAGACCTGGGTGAACAGGTACTGGATGCCGTAACCGCCAATGACGGCAATCACAGCAGCGATTATTGTCGATTTTAATTGGAAACGTTCAAGTGCCGAAATCAGTGCAAAAAGATAAATGGCGGTCAATGTCCCGAAACCCAACAGCCTGAAATGCAGTGTGAGGACATAGAGCAAAGTCGCCGCGCATAACAAAAAAGCCGAAACCGGTTCATCGGGAACATCATCGGTGTCTTCACTGATATCTGCTCTGCGTGGTCGGAAAGCGTTGACAATCACCACGATGGACAAGATTATGATTATCCCGGCAGTTGCTTGTGGCACCGGTGCCGAGCCTAACGGCTCAAAACTCCCCGGCGGCAGGTCAAGCGTCTCATAAATTACCACCGCACACACGGCAATGATCAAGATGCTGGCCCAAATTTCAAACTTGCGCACTCGATCCATTTGGAAATCCGAATTTATGCTTAGAAATTACCCGCCGGACCATTACCGTCCGGCGGGTTTCGTCGAGAGTTTACTTCTTTTTCGCCAATTTCGCTACTGGCTCAATTGCAGTCCATGTGACGTCAAGATCGTTCTGCAACTCATCCCCTGACATGAATACCGGCGTAAAGTATCTTTCAGAGTTGAATTTTTTCACGCCATCGGATTCGATTGCTTTTCCAAGTGCAGCAGCAAATCCATCGATCGCTTCCTGCGGTGTGCCTTTTGGGGCAAACCACCAACTCTTGATGCAGAACTCCATGTCATACCCGGCTTCCTTCATGGTCGGCAGGTCGGGCAAGGCCGGCAACCGATTGGCGCCGGTATAGGCCAATGCCTTGATCTCGGCATCCGGATTTGGCGAGCCGTCTGGCAGAAGCGTGAATTTCACAACCTCGGCGCCAGAAAGAACTGTCGTATTTGTCTGTGCGCCAGTAAGAGCCGTGAAGTTGGCTGTTCCGCCACCAATCTGCACGAAACGGAATTTAGAGCCGGGGCTGGCCTGCTCCATCATGATCCCGGCCATATGATTGATCGCTCCGAGGTTTGCACCGAATATCAAACTATCCGGTTCTGCCTTGGCTTTATCCAGAAGTTCTTCGATGGTGTTGATTCCTGAATCCTTGCGCACCATTGGAAGTACACAGAACTCGCCAGTCGCCGCGACAGGTTCAAAATCACGCCAACCGAAATCCATCGCGCCCGAACCTTCACCGCCCATCAATGCAATATGGACCAACAGGAAAGTGTAGCCGTCGGCGTCGGCTTCCATCACCTGGCGGGAACCGATTGAAAAGTGTCCGCCAACGTTGATTATCGTAATAGGTTGTCCAAGAATTTCACCGTCCTTAATCGCCTTTTGGTAGATCCTGGCAGTCTGGTCAGATGTGCCACCAGCCTTGAACGGTACAACTACCTTGATCGGTTTGTCCGGCCATTCTGCCGCGGCCGGAAATGCAAGCCCGATCACCGCTGCAAGTGCGGTGAATATGATTTTCTTCATCTTTGTCCTCCCATAGACGATGCGTTACAACATTCGCGAGTCAGTAGGTTTTTGATCAAAACGAATGAGGTTCGTTTGTCATTGTGAATGTCACATCTGTGTATCAGTACAATAAAGCGGCTAGCAGATATTGCCCGACGACTGTACTGTAACAGCGAATGGCGGGGACTCAAGCTATTCTCGCAAAAACGCTAAAATAAGGGAATTTCAGTTAGGGATCAGATGCTTGTGGATAATGAGAACACGTCACCCAATGTTTTGTTTATAACGGTGGATCAGTGGCCAGGTCAGTTGATGGGCATCGCGGGCCACGAAGCAATAGAAACTCCAACATTAGATCAAATGGCAACAAATGGGACATATTTTCCCAACGCCTATAGTGAATGCCCTATCTGTATACCCGCCCGCCGAACAATGATGACGGGCACATCGCCAAGGGCTCATGGTGACCGGATTTTCCAGCCTGCTGCTCCAATGCCAGACCTGCCGCTGCTGGCCCAATGTTTTCGCGACGCCGGATATCAGGCGACGGCTGTTGGAAAAACTCATGTTTGTCCCCCGCGCAATCGGATTGGTTTTGATGATGTCATCTTGAGCGAGGAAGGACGGGGACACATTGGCGGGCCGGATGATTATGATCAGTATCTCACTGACAATGGTTATCCTGGCCGTGGATATTTGCACGGGATGTCAAACAATGAGTATGGCTGGCGAGAATGGCATCTACCGGAACATTGCCATGCAACCAACTGGGCAAGCGAACAGATGGCGCGGGTAATCAAGCGTCGTGACCCGCTGCGTCCGGCATTCTGGCATCTGTCTTACATTTATCCCCATCCCCCAATTGTTCCACTGCGGGATTATTTCGAGCGCTACGCCAGGCGTGAGATCGACGGTCCAATCATCGGATACTGGGCGACTGATTTCAACGACCTGCCTCCCGCGTTGCAGATCGTCAGAAACTTCTGGGCACAACTGCCCGAAGCACAATTAATGGATGCTCGTCGCGCATTTTATGCCCAATGCACCCATATCGATCATCAACTGCGGGTGGTGCTGGGCACGCTGCGCGAGGAAGAAATACTCGATAACACGATCATTCTTTTTACCAGTGATCATGGCGATATGCTTGGTGACCATGGCTTTTATGCCAAGCGATACATGTATGAATGGTCTGCACGAATTCCGATGATCCTGATGGGCACGTCTGGCAGTCCGCAGGTAGGTCACCATCAGGTAGACAACCGTTTGGTCGGGCTACAGGACGTAATGCCAACCTTGCTGGACCTGGCCGGTCTGGACGTGCCGGAATCCTGTACAGGTCGTTCTATGGTCTCTTCTCCGCCTCGCGAGTACCTTTATTGTGAATCAATGGAGGATATCAAGGCAACACGCATGGTCGTTGATGGCAAACACAAGCTTATCTGGTACCCGTGTGGAAACCATGTCCAGCTCTTTGATTTGGAAGAAGATCCGCGCGAATGCAAAAATGTCGTGGAAGATCCAGCCTATGCCAAAGTGAGAGAGACCCTGGAACGCGCGCTGGCAGAAAATCTCTATGGTGGTGACGAAGCTTGGGTTGAAAATGGCAAGTTGAAAGGATTTCCTGCACAAGCTGTGAAACCGGAACCAAATCGTGGATTGTCAGGTCAGCGTGGATACCATCAACCTCCGCCACCGCGAACTGACCCTTCAATCATTGTCGGAACACCATAAGTTGAACAGCGGCCGCGGAGATTACTAGTTGACGAAAATGGATTCACGCGTTGGGCGGCTTGTTGATTTCGACTTGAAGGAAGTTCGCATTAGCGAAAAAACAATCTGGCGTTTTGTCATTCTTTACGATGACATGGGGAATTCCGGCCACGGTGAATTTTCCTATGACGCGGCTCCAAATAATATTCTCGACCACGCAAATTCATTCATATCGTCTTTAACCCATCGCCCCATGAACGTTGACAGTCTTTCCGACATTGCGGTCGAGCTGGACTTTACGGACTTGCAGCAGGCCACGCTGTTCTCCGCGGTCGAGCAGGCAATGATGGAAATTGAAGCAAAGGCGGCGCATCTCCCCTTGTGGAGATATCTTGGAATGTCGAATGTTGATATCGAAATTCCATTATATGCAAATATCAATCGCCGAACAGTCGATCGTAGCCCGGAGGGTTTTGCAAAGAGCGCAGCCAAGGCGGTAGCAAGCGGATTTTCCTGGATCAAGATTGCTCCGTTCGACGGTGTATCCCCGGCCACAGGCAACCAGGATCAATCCGTTGTCGACGGACTTGATCGAATTAGAGCAGTCAGGGAGCAGATCGGAGAAAGGTTTCTGATGATCGATTGCCATTGGCGGTTTTCTCCTCAACACATACTCGACCTGCTGAGTGAGCTTTCGAAATCCCAGATTTGCTGGCTTGAATGCCCAATTGCAGAATCGCTGGACAATCTCGGTGACGCGGTGGCTATCCGCAATTCTGCCAATGCACATGGCATGCGCGTTGCCGGGCTGGAAACCCATGCAATGTGGGAACACTTCCAGCCATTCATTGAAGCAAATGCTTATGATGTCGTGATGCCTGACATCAAACACTGCGGCGGCTACAGAGCTTTTCTGGATATTGCAAGAAATGCCATGAATCTCGGAGTGGGAGTTTCCGCGCATAATCCAACCGGACCTATCGCACATCTGGCCAGCCTGCACGCGACAGCGGCGATCGGCGCTCCGGAACCCATGGAAGTACAATTTGATGAATCGCCACGTTTCTTTGATCTGACAGAACCAGCGCAACCTCCATTGGCACCCAGTTTTCGATTGCCTTCGGGGACCGGCCTCGGCGCCCGATTGGCTGGACAGAAATTGTCATCGTAAATAGTGTTCGAATTGCTTCAAACAGTGATGAAACTACAGGACAGGAAGGCGTAGAAGACCTTGCCCAAGATTGAACGGGTCGAAGTTTCGATGGTTGTGCTGCAGCCAAAAACCCGACGTACAGATGCAATTCAATCCTTCGACGCGCAGGAAACTCCGATCCTGCGCATTTATGACAGCGATGGAAATGTTGGAAGTGGCTACAGCTATACAATTGGTCAGGGTGGCCCGGCGATCTTGTCGTTACTGAAGGAAACGCTGGCGCCGCGTCTGATTGGCCGCGAAGCCAATGATATAGAAGCCATCTGGCGTGATCTGCTGTTCAGTACCCATGCGACTGCGGTTGGAGCAATCACTTCTCTGGCCCTTGCCACGGTAGACACGGCATTGTGGGATCTGAAGTGCCGACGCGCCGGCTTGCCGCTCTTTCGCATGCTTGGCGGCGCCAAGAAAAGTGTTCCCCTATACACGACCGAAGGCGGATGGCTTCACATCGAAACAGAGGACCTTGTTGCTGATGCCCTCGAGGCAAAAGCAAAAAATTTCAAGGGATCGAAGATCAAAATCGGGCGCCCGCATTTAGCCGAAGACAAGGAGCGGCTCTCAGCGGTTCGCGAAGCGGTCGGTCCGGATTACGAAATCATGGTTGATGCCAATCAGGGATTTAATCGTGCCGAGGCCATGCGCAGGGCAGCAATTCTCGAAGAGCTAAATATTGCATGGTATGAAGAGCCCCTCCCCGCTGACGATGTTCTGGGGCATGCCAATCTTGCTTCATCCACCTCTGTACCTATTGCCGTCGGCGAAAGCCTCTATTCAATCAGCCAGTTCAAAGATTACCTTGTAACAGGAGCCGCTTCGATCGTGCAGGTGGATGTTGCCCGTATTGGCGGCATTACGCCATGGTTGAAAGTCGCCCATATGGCCGAAGCCTTCAATGTGCCTGTCTGTCCGCATTTCCTGATGGAACTGCATGTGAGCCTCGTCTGCGCTATTCCTAATGCACCCTGGCTCGAATTTATTCCGCAGCTGGAATTGATCACCAAATCAGGCCTTCGCATTGAGGACGGCAGGGCATATCCGAGCGAAGAACCCGGATTGGGCATTGACTGGGACTGGGAGGCAATCGAGTCTCTAAGTCAAACCAGTTTTGTTGTCGGTAAAGATTAAGCGTTGAAATCAGAGGCGGTAAAGTCATCGAAATGGATAGCCGCTTTGCATTCAAACAGCATCTTGTTTCCAGTTGGCATCGACAATCTGGCGTAATTCGCGGCATCTTTCTCATGTGTCTTGCGACCATTGCCTTTGCCATTATGCACGCGCTCGTCAGGTACGTCTCATCAGATCTTCATCCATTTCAGATTGCATTTTTCAGAAATGTTTTTGGATTGCTGTTCCTGGCGCCATTGATCATTCAATCGAGGTTTGAATTGTTCCGAAGCCGCCGGATCGGCCTTCACGCAATACGCGGATTGGTGAATATTGCTGCAATGTTGATGTTCTTCATGGCGCTTTCCATGACGCCTTTGGCCAAGGTAACCGCGCTTAGTTTTACAGCACCAATATTCATGGCGATTTTGAGTATCCTTGTCTTGGGCGAACGGTTTCGTTTCCATAGATGGTTTGCAATCTTTGCCGGATTTGTCGGAATGCTGATCGTCTTGCGACCCGGTATCGTAGCCAATGATATCGGAGCAATGTTGGCAGTCGGTTCGGCAGCCCTGTGGGCCTTTGCCATGCTGCTGATCAAATTGTTATCCCGCACGGATTCCAGCGTGACCATCGTTGCATGGATGGGCATATTTTTGTGCGTATTCTCAATTGGCCCTGCATTGTGGGTCTGGCAACCCCTGACCAGCGAAACACTGATCCTGCTGACGTTCATCGGATTGAGCGGATCGATTGCACAAATCTCGCTCAGCCAATCCTTGAAGGAAACAGACCCTACGGCAGTCATGCCTTTCGATTACCTGAAGATAATCTGGACTGCATTGCTGGGATATTGGCTTTTCTCCGAAACGCCCGATGTCTACACCTGGCTCGGTGCGACCGTAATTTTCTCCTCCGGGCTCTATATAGCACTGAGAGAAAAACGTTCAGCCAAACACATGGAAACTGTATAGACGAAGCCAAAAGCCAGAAGCCAATTACTTTCGTGCTTCCTACGTCCGGTGTGGGCCAAAAGGTGCCATCAGAAAGCTACACTTTGAATGTCTGATCTAGTCTCAAAAGAAGACAATTTTGGAACCGCCAAAGATGACCGAATGTGGCCCAAAACGGTCGCCCGGTAGATGAATACAACCGCTTGTTTAGCACAGGCAGGTGAAGACTAGCCTACAGGCGTCAATTCACGATCGACCGATATATATCAGTGCAACATACTACTTGGATTACATCAAGCCGCGGGTGTGGACCGCAATGATGGCGCTTCAATAACTCATTTGCATCGTGTTTCCGCGCAAGGGCACTCCCACGCAAAATGTTGATTGGAAGCCAAGTACCGCAGCGGATGACTTCTGTGCAAGAATCTGGACAGCAAGCTGGTATCGCGGATGCGGTCCGAGCTTTGTGCTTCGACGGGCGAGTGATACGAATCCTCCACGACTTATTGACGACTTCCCACGAGCGCGCATGTGGGCTCGGTCATTCGTCGGAATCGCTCAAAGTACCTTGTAGCGATCCTCCGTGGGTAGATCAGACCGGTGTTCCAGGCGGTCAGTCGTTAACGTCGGGCAGGTCAGGTCCGTCGTCCGTCGGCGGCTTGGGCAGGCCTGAAAGAATATCGTCTATATCCCGCGGTGGCGCCCCGCATCCGGGGACTGTGTTCGGGCAGTTGCAGTTGTTGGTGGTATCCTCCTGAGGGCCGACCGGGGAAGCAATGAATTCCATGATCGATGGCAACCCTCCCGCCCTGGAGAGCATCTCCAGTCGCGTCCGCCAGATGACAACGTCCCCCTCAGCTATCTTTTTCTTTGCTTCAACGATTTCGGAGATCTTGTCTTTATTCAGCATTGCGTCTTCCTCCTTCACGATAGGCCTGGTCATCTTTCACCGATGACCAGGCAACAAGGGACTTGACCGACTCGTCGATTTCCCGGCCACTGACTGGACAGGGTGGCCGACGGTCTCGAATTGCGACCAACGGACAGCCCCGGCTCTGGCAACTAGGACTGAAACCGCAGGACCCGCACTTACCCGTATCCTTGTCCGCAAGGTCCGTCCATAACGACCACTTCTCTTGGTCAAGACTGAGATGTCCGTCTTCCAAAATCTGTCCGACGCGGTTGACGGGATCATCGAACGCCACCGTGCACTTGTAAATCGCTCCATCCGACCCGACGACAATCGAGGATTTCCGCCCTGCATAGCAAGCACTTCCATGTGGGCGCAGATGTTCACGCACCATTTTCGGGGCAAAGCCGTGCTGCGCGGCGGTCTCGACAAGCTCCTCTCGGCGGCGACCCACCTCATGGGTCCCACAGACCGCAAGTTCGTCATCATTGGGGCCGCCCCATCGGCCTATCGCATGAAAGTGCAGTTTAAACCGCGGATCGTTCCCCAAATCTGACTTCAATTCCTCCAAGAACGGCTCCATGCGTTCTCGGGTATGCTCTTCGCCGTAGTTGATGCGAATGGTCATTGAAAACTCGTGCTGCGATTGGCTGGCCAGCACGATATTGTTACGGATTTTGGCGAAAGTCCCGCGGCCGCCCACGGCCTTGCGGTTCAGATTATGCAACTCCTCCGGACCATCAAGCGTTACCTGGAACGTCCGCACCTCCTGGGCAACTAAATCCTCAAGGACCGATGGTGAGAGAAGCGAGCCATTAGTCGTCATGCCGCTGCGGTAGGATACTTTGTGGCGCGCGCACGATCGCCGGAAAGAGTCGGAAAGCCTCAACACAATATCCCTTGCCAACAGGGGTTCGCCGCCGAACCAGGAAACGGTGAAATCGTTCCCCTGCGCAGCCTTGCGCTCTACCAGGCGTTCCAGCCCACAAACCACCTGCGGATTCATGATGCCCCGAGCAAAGCTTTCGTAGCAGTAGGTGCAGCGGAAATTGCAGTTCTCGTGCGGCAGCAGGATCAGGTGGAAGCCTCGCTCACGCTCATTGTCCAGAACCTTGTCAACGAGTTCACGCTCGGCAACGCTGGCTGGTACGAAAAATCCGGATTGGCACAGCTCTCGAATAGTTTCAGACCCGTTTTCAGCAGGTATAAACGCTTTTGCGAGGCAGCGCTCCACCAGTGGAATCTCGCCGGTCGGAATCCGGGCGACAGCACCCATGAAACTGTTGTAGAGCGCAATTTCCTCTCCTGGCATAGAGACGCGCCGAGTAAAGACGCTCACCTTCCACTGTCCTTCTGCAATAGGGAGGTTCTGTCCGGGCATCAGATGGCTCCTTTGGCGTGTTCCTGCGGGCGTGTCGAGAAGTTGAGAAGATCAATTTGGTGAGGCGGGTCCGCCGGTGCAGCAGCAGTCAGAAGTGCTGCAATCCCCGCAGTGCCCGCCGCCCAAGTCATCGCACCGTCCGGATTCGGCCAACTTTATGCAGCTAGCCTCGCCCCGGCAGAAACAGCCAGCGCCTTCCGCGCAGTGAATGTCGGAGACCTCGGTCATGCAGCCGGTGATGCGGCCCTCTGTCTGGGCGCAAAGTAACATGCCGCCGCCGAAACTGGCGTTCGGGCCGTCATCGGGCATCAGTGGCTTCAGCGGAAACCGGTCGCGAGTTAGGCAATATCGGCCACTCTTCAGGTCCATGCAGGCCTCACGGCCCTTAAAGAAGTATGTCATCACCTCTTGATAGAAACCGTAGTCGGGGCTTTTCTTGTCCTGCGCCAGGGCAGGAGTCATAGCTAGAAAGACACCGGCAAAGGCTCCAAGAATGAGGGATACGATAGTGTTAATGCGCATGTCTGGCCTCCTCAATAATGTTTTCCCGCCCGGCGCCAACTGCCCCGGAATTCGGGCCCTAGCACAAATCTTCTTCGATACCGCTACCGATATATTCGCAAGTCTGCGTCTCTACCGAGCAGATCCCGTAATGGCATTCGCAGCCTTCGCAGTATTTGATGACTTCGCTGACGGTTTGATTTGGTGCCGCGGTCGGATCGCCTGGCCCCGAACTCGTCGTTATGCGACCGATCCCCACCCGGTCGATCTGTCCGACTTCGACTTTGCTCTCTCGCAACAGCGGCCCCATCAATGCCACGACTTGGCGAGCTGTGAAATACGGCGGTGTCGTTTTGCCGAAAGAGGATTTGCATTGACAGGAACGGCCACTCGTTTCGCAGCCGAGTGCACAGCCTACGCATACGCTGCCGTCGGCACCCAGACACATCGGTCTACCGTGCAAGTTGCCGGAGATCACACGTGACGGATCATACTGTCGGTAAACCGTACCGGTAACTGCCGAGCAGTCGGGAATCTCCGGATAGGCCGCACAAACCAGATCGCGCAATGCCTCGTCGAAGGTGGTCACATGCTGCGTGACATCCTGCGAGGTAGCCTGTTGTGGGAGGACTAGACAGCCGCTGAAGACAACAACAGCGACAAAAACAGAAAAAAATTGAATGTTATTAATGTATTCGAAGAATTTTTTCAACTTACTACTCGCTAATAGCTGGCAAAATTCAAATACAAAGTAAAAATAGCACAATTAATTGATACAAGTCAAATTTTTTCTAATTTACCATTCGATTATTGGAACAAAAGATCCAATTTTTAAGTCAAATGGTAATCTCTGAAAAAGATCAGCAATTTGATACTATTAAACAATTTCGATTTTTTGCGTGATTGAAAATACAAACGAGACAATGCTGCCTATGAATTTGCTAACTGAGTAGCCGTGAATTACGAGGAGCAATGAGGATGGAAATGACCGCTTTTGGCACTTTGCAGATCTGCCGGATTCTATTGGCGGTGTCGTTTTCGTGATCAGTTCTGCCAATCCTTGTTGATCACAACAAGGGCGTTTTAACTCGAATGTAGCAAGGCCATATTTCTTGTAGATACCGTGACTGATACCATATCCTTCAGTCATGCCCCGTATTCACAAATTTTCAGAACGCCGCATAATTAATGCCCGTGGTCCCTACACACCGCTCGGCGTCTCTCGTTCACCCAAACCGGTTGCTTCCGCTGTTTTTCAAGCACTGCTGGATTTCGCGGACATTTCTGCCCTTCAAGATGAAGCAAGCATCGTTTTGAGCAACTATGCAGGTTCGGGCGCCGGTACTGTCGTGCATTGCGCGGCTGCCGGTATCACGCTTGCCATTGCAGCAGCAATGACAGGATCAGATCCAGACCGGATTGCGGCTTTGCCGTATACCGCCGGACTTCGTCATCGCGTCGTGCTACCCGCGGGCCATGCCGTGAACTATGGCCATCCAATAGAACAAGCAATTAGATTGTCAGGGGCAAGACCGGTCTTGGTTGGCGATGAAGTCAGTTGTCCTGTTACGGCGATTGCAAAGGAAATTGCCCATTCAGATACCTGTTGCCTATTGCTTGTCGTCTCTCGATTGACCAAGGGAGCGCCTGTCGATTTTGATGCCGCAATCAAAGTCGCACGCGAAAACAATGTTCCTGTTGTGGTTGATGGGGCCGCGCAGATTTTCAAAGCCCCACAGCTGATCCAAAATGGGGCTGATCTGCTGATCGTTAGCGGACAGAAATACCTTGGAAGTCCAACAGCAGGCTTGGTTTTCGGGCGGCCTGATCTAGTCTCGGCTGTCAGGGCGCAGGATCGTGGCATTGGCAGAGGTATGAAAGCTTCGAAGGAAGCGCTTTGCGGTGTCATTGAAGCTATTGAACAATGGAGGCTAAGAAACGATCAATTATGGGCGAAAGACCAGGTCGATAAAGTTAATCGATTTGTTCATAGGCTAGACAAGCTACACGGGGTTACTGCGATCAGCGAACCCGATTCTACCGATGCACCATTTCCCCGCGTGTGCCTGGAAATAGATCCAAATCGCGCGCGCCTAACTGCCAAAGCATTGGCCAACGAACTGAAATCGGGTTCTCCATCGATTTGGGTCATGGATCATCGAATTGCCAACAATGAAGTTTTGATGGAATTGGTACCGTTGGGGCCAGATGAAATAGATGTCTTGTTGGATAGGGTTGTCGAACTTCTAAGTTGATTGGCAAAGGCCGCTTTTGGTACCTATTGGACATTCCTACAGGCATCCGGAATGTCCAGTATTCGCCCAAATGCAGACATCGCAGAATATGAATTCTTTTATGAAATTTTTTTCAACTGCCCTTTGCTTTCATGGACATCGTTCAAGCGGAATAATATGTAGTAGATAGATGGGACACGCCACCAAACCCGGGGGTGGGGGTCCGGTGGGGTATTGAATTCGATGGAATTTGGAAAGGTAGGTACTTTGGATATTTGGATGGGTCACAAGACAGTTTTGTAACCCAATTGCAACCCAAGCCTGATTCAAACAATCAAGAATTACAGCTAAGTCATTGCAAATATTGGTGGGTGATATAGGGATCGAACCTATGACCCGCTGATTAAGAGTCAGCTGCTCTACCAACTGAGCTAATCACCCTCGCCTGCCCTACATAATTGTGAAAATGCGCTGCGTCCAGTGGTGTGTCAGTGGAATTGACTCTCAAACAACCAATTGCGGTAAATATGCGCGAACATGCACCGGCATGTTTTCATCCATGTGGTCTTTCTCCTTCATCATGATCTCTGCCAGCTCGTTTTTCCCACCGGCTGCGGCAACCGTTTCCAGATGCGCCTGTGCCTGTTCAAGCATCTGTGCCGACGATAGCAAAAACCGGTATTGGCGGAACAGCGCCAAAATTCCGCGCCCGGAATAGACCGAATATCGTGGTTCTGCTTCTGCTGCCTCGATATCGATTCCGGTTTCTTCGAGCACCTCACGGCGCATATTGGCGGTGAAATCGCCCTTCCCGTTTTGGAAATCGCACAATTCCATCGACCCGGAAGGCATGTAAACCCTCCCTGCATTGGCGGTATGTTCCCCCATCCGGCCCATCAGGATATTGCCGTCGCTTGAAATCAACACGGCGCTTGCAAAGAAATGCAGGGCCCTGTCTTGTGTTACAACACCTGTAGGCGCCGGCGTGGCCAGCCAATGCAGAAGTGCCGCATAGGATATTGGCCGACATTCGATACGGAGCAGATTTTCGTCGATCTGCCAGGCAGCGCCGAGCACGGTTTCCCCATTATACAAGTCGGGTATACGAGCTCTTTGCAGTTGCCAATATTCCTCGATTTCGGCCTTGTTGGTCGTCTCATGGAGATGACGCCCCTCGCCGAGCCGGCATATGACATCATCAACATGAAATATCTCGCCGTCGATCATCTCAGACAATATTCATCGTCACGGCTAGCGGGCAGTGGTCGGAGCTTTTGGGGCGGTCCCAACCAATGCGCGGATAGCGTTGCGGTTCCTGACCCGGCGGAAAAGGCGTGCGCCAGGGCTGGCCATTACGGATGATATCGGGCACGGCCAACGGGTTTTTTTCGGCAAAGGAAGGTGAGGCAAGCAGATAATCAAGCTGACACAGATGTTGGTAGTCAGGACCCTTGGCGTAATAAAGCGTCCACCGATCGATCGGATCCAGCCGTTTGGCAAGATCGACGCTGAAACCATCGGCCAATAACGGGTCAAATCCGGATTTCTCTTCCGTCATTGGCGTAAAGGAATAACCACTATCCTTGCTGCCCTCGATAACAATCCGTTCACGGTAGTCGTTAAAATCACCACAGATCATCCAGCGCATGCGTTCAGCCCGTTCGCCAAATCTGTCTTCGATAATCCGCCGGACCGCTTTGGCTTCCGCCGTCCTGACCGGCATCGTCCATTCACGACCGTCCACACCATCCCTGTCGGTACCCATAGATTTGAAATGGACAACAAAAAGCGTAATCGGCCTGCCACCAATTCTGAGATCAATTTCGAGGCAATCCCGGCGAAAGACTTTCTCATCCGGCCTTTCGTTAATCTTGGCCAGGTCGTTGTTGAAGATATCCAGATCATCATAGGTGCGATCTGCGTGAGACCGGATATCGACAAATTCGATCACATCGCCATCAGCGGTTTCGTCACGGGTCATCACCGCAACATCAATGCCCCTGCCGTCATTCCCCTCAATCAGATATTTGTGCGGATACCCCCTGCCCGTCATCCTGTGGAGATAGCCGTGCTCGAAGGCATCAAGCGCCTCCATATTCTCCACCTCCTGCAGACAGATAATGTCTGCCTTAGTATCACTGATGGCGAGAGCGGTCAGTTGCATCTTGTCATCGGTATGCGCCACGACCCGGGCCTGCTCCAGAAGCTTGAATTGCTCGCGATCGGTAATCTCCAGGCCACCCAGCGTACGATCACGAAGCAACGCATCTCGAAATCCGGAAAAATCGAAACGCTGCAGGATGTTTTCGGCATTGAAGGTCGCAATACGAAGCGCCATGTCGATTTCCCGGAAATTGCTTGTCTGAACCAGTTGACGTTGGACGGGGTCCCTACCCTAGAACGGATGCAATTCCATTGGAAGAAACATCAGCCGCGCAACAAATCTTGTTGAACCTGTTGCCACATGACTGACGGATCGGCACAATTGTGCCATTGTAAATGGGTCGACCTGTTCCAGAATTTTGGGAGTGCCGGACGTGAACAAAAAATATTTCCTAGTTGCATTGCCTGCCGCCGCTATTTTGATTGGCGCATCTACCGCGCCTGCCCAAGCATTCACGAGCTTATTTGTCTTGGCGGACAGATATATAAAATCCGAAACCAAGAAAGCCATAAATACACCGGGCCATGTGGAATGGTGCGCAAGCAGCAAGCCCGGCTACAGGCCGCAATGGAACAATTGGCGCACAGCCAATGGCAGGGTGACCTATTGTTCCTCACCCTATTACTCCTTGCCATGGAAACCTTACGTCGCCAACTAACAGGCGTATAGAATCCGGAAACTCCGTACGATACTGCTGTCAGGAAGACGCCTGTTTGACCAGGGAACCCAGGCGCTCGATCCCGGTATCGATCAACTGCGGTGTGGCGCAGGAAAAAGACAGCCGGATCGTGTTGTGAACCGACCCGTCGGCATAAAATGCCGATCCCGGCACGAAGGCGACCTTGGTGGTTTCAATTGATTTTGCCAGCAACGCTGCCCCATCAATCTGTTCCGGCAGGGTCACCCAGATGAACATGCCGCCATTGGGATGGCTCCAACTCACGCCCTCGGGCATATGCAGCTCCAATTGGGAAAGCATTCTGTCGCGCCGCTCGCGATAGACATTTCGGATCTTCTCGACCTGCTCACCAAAACAAACCCGCGCAACATGGTCGACCACCATCTGGTTGATCGAGGGGCTGTGCAGATCTGATGCCTGCTTGATCAGCACAAGCTTGGATATGATCTCGCTCGCACCTACCATCCAGCCGACCCTCAACCCGGGCGTCAGTGTCTTGGAAAAGGTACCGCAAAAGACGGTCCGCGTTTTCTCGATATCACCACTTCGGACAATATCGCGTGCCAGAACCGGTTCAATCGGTTCACCGTCATATCGTAGCGCGTGATAGGCAGCATCCTCGATAATCGCGATATCGAGCGCCTCTGCCAGATCAAGGAGCTTCTCGCGAGAGGCAAGGTCCATCGTGTTGCCGGTCGGATTGGCAAAATCGGTACAGGCATAGGCGAACTTTACTGCACCGCCCTTCTCCGCAGCCCTGGCACGGAAGTCTGCTACGTCCCGGTTGGTTTGCAAATCAAGCCGGTCGAAATTCGGTTCATAGGCATTAAATGCCTGCAGCGCACCCAGATAGGTCGGCCATTCAACCAGGGCCGTATCCGCGGGCGAGAGAAACAACTTGCCCAGATAATCAAGCCCCTGCTGCGATCCGGATGTGATCAGCACATTGTCGTGCGAACATGTTACACCGGCCTTTGCCATATAACCGCAGATCCACTCGCGCAGCGGCGGATAGCCTTCGGTGACTGAATATTGCAACGCGTTTGTACCCAGTTCCGACCCAAGCACCTGCGCATAGGCTTGGGAGAACTCCTCCTTCGGAAACAGTTCCGGATCGGGGATACCACCGGCAAACGAGATAATGTCCGGCTGGTCCAACAGTTTTAACAATTCGCGGATTTCCGACGCCTTCATCCGCTCCGAACGCGTCGCAAACAAGTCTTCCCAGGAATTCATGATGACCTCCAGAAGCGGACATCATCATGTTTTGAAAATTATGTCAACAATACTGACCTATTTTTCTGTTTCCTGCTCACCTTTGGGAAACACTTGAACTAACACCTCGGTAAATAAATCCTAGCAATACGGCAAACAGGCTGAACTGAATGATCAGGTAGCCGGTCTCCATCATGATATAACCCATCGCATACGGGACGTTCTGTTTGGCGACCAAAGCCAGGACGTGGCAAGTCCAAAGAAACAATCCGGTAATGGCGGCAAAACGGAATGCTCTACCAGTCCCAGGATGCTCAGTGTCGTATCTCGGATAAATCCAGGCCAGAACGAAGCCCTGAATCAATATGGTAACAAAACCCAGCAACACATTGGGTTCGCTATCGAAATAGCGGAACGCCATATAACTATCTTTGAACAATACAAGATGCCAAATAACTGCCAGCGGGAATACGATTAGCGTGTATCCTACAGCACCGACCAAGACCCGTGTCATCGGATGATCCCTACAAACTTTGCGCCCGCTTCCATAATGCCAGCGGACTGCCGCCCGGATCACGAACAAAGCTGGCATCCCCGGCCGGGCCCTTCAGATTTTCAGCAATAACTTTCGCGCCGTGTTTCCGCGCATTTTCAACAGCGCCCGGAAGATCGTCCACCTCGATATAGGGAACCCAACCCGCGACACCATCGAGCGGGTCGCAGGTCGCCATAAAGGGCATATCCTGACCGTTGTCGGTTAGAAATGTCATGGAACCGATATCTTTCGATTCCCACCCAAATGCATTTTCCAGAAATTCGGTCGTCGCATTACGCTGGTGACCTATATTGTCAAACCAAACAAACGGTGCGGGCATCGCTAAATCCTCTTTCATTTTGCAAGTGAATTAGGGTTAGCGTAATTACTTGTATATTGCAAGTGAAAATTAAAGTGCTATGTAAGGCTCATGAGCAAGAACCAAATCCAGGATTGGCACGGCTGCCCTACGCGTTATGCCGCCGGTATTTTGGCGGATAAGTGGTGTTTCCTGATTCTAAGGGACGCTCTACTTCACGGAAAACGTACATACTCCGAATTCTTGAACTCGCCTGAAGGCGTGTCGACCAACATACTTGCTGATCGACTGGTCAAGTTGGAGGCAAACGGCATGTTGGATCGACAGATCGACCCGCGCAAGGCAAGTAGGGTCTGTTATTTTCCGACGCGAAAGGCCCGCGACATCCTTCCGGCATTGTTGGCGTTGATGGTTTGGTCAACCCGTTACGACCAATTCACGGACGCGCCGGAGAGCTTTGCGCAAGCCTATAACGATGACCCGGTGGCGACTGTGAATTGGTACGAGGAAGAGATCGACCGGGTAGATGCGTCTATAAAAGGTGGCGAATAGTCACCGCACTTCACCCCAACCCAATCTCCAGCACCGGTAACATCCTGCCGGGAATGGAGTCGGATGCCCGCTCGCCAGTCCTGACCATGCCCATTGCCATGTAGAACCCTTCCGCAAACGGGTCCGACTGACAGACAAGCTTGCGCGCGCCCGCATCATGGGCGCGGTCTAGCATGTCACGCCAAAGCACGGCACCCACGCCCTTGCCAATCTGGTTGGGTTCAACAAACATCGCTTCCAGTTCGGCGATATCATCCTCGATGATCAGTCGGTAGAAACCGGCAAGCACGCCATTCTCCTCGGCGAGGCGAATAATCTCGGCCTTCAACGCAGAAGGCGGAACACTTAGTTCCGCCTCGCAGGCATTCATGAAGTCTTCGTCATAACCCCAATGAGCCTTGGACCGGATTGCCAGGCTGGTAAGCGCCGACAGGTCGGCAGGGCTGGCAGCTCGAAGCGTAAGGGTCAGTTCTTTTCCTTGTCGACCAGCTTGTTCTTGGAAATCCACGGCATCATTCCGCGCAGCTTTTCGCCGACTTCCTCGATTTCATGGCTGTCGTTCAACCGCCGGGTTGCCTTGAAACGTGCCGCGCCTGAATGCCATTCCTGCATCCATTCGGACGTGAATTTCCCGGTCTGGATGTCCTTGAGGACCCGTCGCATCTCTGCCCGAGTCTCGTCGGTGATGATCCGCGGGCCTGAAACATATTCACCCCACTCAGCCGTGTTCGAGATCGAGTAGTTCATATTGGCGATGCCGCCTTCATAAATCAGGTCGACAATCAGCTTCACTTCATGCAGGCACTCGAAATAGGCCATCTCCGGCGCATAACCGGCTTCGACCAGCGTCTCGAAACCGGCACGGATCAGTTCGACAAGACCACCACAGAGAACCACCTGCTCGCCGAACAGGTCCGTCTCGCATTCTTCCTGGAACGTGGTTTCGATGATGCCGGAACGACCGCCACCAACGCCACAGGCATAGGAGAGACCCAACTCCAGCGCATTGCCGGAAGCATCCTGATGAACAGCCACCAGGCACGGTACGCCACCGCCTTTTTCATACTCCCCGCGAACCGTGTGCCCTGGTCCCTTGGGGGCAATCATCAGCACGTCGACGGTCGACTTGGCCTCAATCAGTCCGAAGTGGACATTCAACCCATGGGCAAAGGCAATCGCTGCACCATCGCGGATGTTTGGCGCAATCTCGTTCTTGTAGATACCGGCCTGCAATTCGTCGGGGGTCGCCATCATCATCAGATCAGCCCAACCGGATGCGTCCGCAACGCTCATGACCTGCAGGCCATCAGATTCCACCTTCTTGGCTGTCGGTGAATCGGTGCGCAATGCCACGCGAATATTCTCGGCACCGGAGTCCTTTAGATTGAGCGCATGCGCCCTGCCCTGACTTCCATAGCCGACGATGACAACTTTCTTGCCCTTGATTAGATTTAGATCGGCATCACGATCGTAATAAACTCGCATTTACTGCTTCCTTTTGTGTCGATGGAACCCCGGTTCGGGGCAGAGGACGAAATCGGCGAATGTCTAGCGGTATTGGCCCCTTGAGGCAATGGTCTAGGCACAATTTGCCTGCCGCAGGCTTTCGGGCCGCTAATACCCCAGGGCATCCAGATACCGCTTCACGGCACCACCCATGCCATGGATCAGCGCCTCGCTTGTCAATGCATGTCCAATCGAGACCTCTTTCAAGCCGGGAATTGCCTTGGCCAAAGCCGGAATATTCTCAACCGTCAGATCGTGCCCGGCATTCATGTCCAGCCCGTTTCCGATGCAATACGCCGCCGTATTTTCGATATCTTTCAATTCCTTGGCAGCTTTTTCTGAATCATCGTAACAAGCACCATAGGGTCCGGTATAGATCTCCACCCGCTCGGCACCGGTCGCCGCTGCTGCAACAATCTGCTCCTCGCTGGCATCGGGGTCGCAAAACAGCGAGACGCGAATTTGTTTCTCATGCAACTCCGATACGCAGTTTTTCAGAAATTCTGCATTGGCGATAAAGTCCCACCCGTGATCCGAAGTAGCCTGACCCGGATCGTCTGGCACCAGGGTCACTTGATCCGGCTCATTGGCAATACACAAGGCAAGAAATTCCGCTGACGGATAACCTTCGATATTATATTCCCGGTCGGGAAAGGCATCATCGATTAGCGCCCGCAGCGCCGGGACATCGGCACGGCGGATATGCCGCTCATCCGGCCGCGGATGCACCGTCAGACCGGCGGCACCTGCCTCAAGCGCCAATGCGCCCAGGCCTGATACACTGGGCCACGGCAGATTGCGCCGATTTCGCAGCATGGCAACCGCATTGAGATTTACCGATAATTTGGCAGACATGACATTGACCAGCAAGAACGAGTTGAAAATGCTCAGCAAGCCTACTGAGGTTGAATAATGCGTTTACGCCTCGTTTAGCATGATTGCAAACCATCTTCGTTTAGGGGTTTGTATGTAAAACTTTAAACATCGGCTTATGTCGATGGAAGCACTTGGCAGCTAATACGTTACTACCCCGACTTCTTTGACCGTATGGAATGAATTTGTTGCCTCAATTGCCGATCTCTGCCGTCTACATGGCTGGCACCGTTTTGCTCATCCTGGTGCTGGGATTCGCTTTGTTTTCTGGCCGCAAGGCACTCCGGAAGTCCAAACGCCAATTTAATCAGACATCCGAGACCATCGAAAATCTCTGCGAAGGATTTTACCGCGCGACGCTGGATGGAAATCTGTTTTATGCAAACAGCGCCTTTGCGCAGCTAATTGGCTTCAAATCAGGCGAGAGTTTTCTGGCCGAGTCTGATTTCAGTTCCCGCGGGAACTACGTGGAGCCCGGACGCCGGGAACAATTTAGAAAACTGCTTGCGACAGAAGGCAAGGTGACCAATTTCGTCTCCCAGATATTCAGGCATAACTCCACACAAAAGATCTGGATCTCGGAAAATGCCTGGATCGTTCGGGATCCCGCAACCGGAAAACCCATTCACTATGAAGGGTCTGTCCGGGAAATCTCCCAGCAGATCGAACGAATTGCATTTGAACTGAGGCTGGAAAAGCTCGCAAACAACCTGCCCGGCGGATTGTTCCAGCTCTTGCGTCATGCCGACGGCAGTTTCTCTGTACCCTATGCGAGCACCGGGTTCTGTAATCTGCTCGGTCTGGAAGACATCAATGGTATTGGCGACCCATCCGGATATCTCCATCGGATTCACAAGGAAGATCTACCCGATTACCTGCGGCATATCCGGCAGTCCGCATTGACGCTCGAGCAATGGTCGAGTGAATTTAGATTTATCCGCAAAAAGGGAGACACACGGTGGCTTATGGTCACTGCAACGCCTGAGAAAATTTCCAATGGCCAGATCATCTGGCATGGACATGTCAACGATGTTACCGCACGCAAGGCGACCGAAAAGAAGGTCAAACAGCTTGCCTATTACGACGAGCTGACCGGCCTACCCAATCGCGGTGCAATCACCAAGCGGCTTGAAAAGGAAATTCTTGTCAATGCACGCAAGGATCATCATGCTGCCCTGCTGTTTGTCGATCTGGACAATTTCAAGACCCTGAACGACACCTACGGCCATGAAATGGGCGACCGGTTATTGCGCAAGGTTGCTGCAAGACTTCAGAAATCCTGCAGGGCCACAGACGCTGTAGGTCGGTTTGGTGGAGATGAATTTGTCGTCCTGATCACAGATCTCGGCAAGGATCACGATGAGGCGATTGCAAATACAAGAAGTGCTGCAAGCAATATACTCTCAGAATTTTCCAGGGGGTTCGATCTTGGCGAGCTGCAACATGTAACCTCACCAAGCATCGGCGCGGTCTTGTTCGGCAGCGATCGTCCGCAGGCATCAGAAATTATCAAGAGCGCCGATATCGCCATGTATGAGGCAAAGAAGAACGGAAGAAACCGCTATGTTCTTTTTGATCCTGCAAACCTCCAGGATGTTTCCGAGCAATACGCAATCCAGGGACAACTGCGCAGCGCGATTGAAAATAACGAACTTTTCTTTGATTTTCAGCCGCAGGTCGATGCCGATGGCACCATCACCGGATGCGAGGCATTGGTCAGATGGAACCACCCGCAGAGGGGGCAGTTGCTACCGAATGAGTTCGTTCCAATGGCGGAAATGTGCGGCCAGATTACCGCGATCAATAAGTGGGTAGTCGATACTGCCGTCACCACATTGCAGCGCTGGGCAAAGAGCAAGGTGATGCGTGACTTGTCGCTGTCGGTCAACATTCCAAGCCACGAATTGCGCTCTCCGGAATTCATGGCCAATGTCATGGAAATGCTCCGGGAGCATGAAATCGATGGCACACGCCTGACGCTTGAACTTACAGAACAGGGCATTACCCGCAACACACCGGAAATCATTAGACACATGAACCAGCTTAAGGAGCTTGGCATCCGGTTGTCGCTGGACGATTTCGGAACCGGCTATTCCTCGCTGTCGCAATTGAATAATTTCCCCTTCGATCAGGTTAAGATCGATGGCGTGTTTGTCTCCGATCTAGAAAACCGCGAATCCAGCCGTACGCTCATCGAGGCTATCCTGAGCATGGCCCAGGCTTTGAACCTTGATACCGTCGCCGAGCATGTCGGCAATGAGTACCAGACGACCTTTCTGACGGAGCGTGGTTGCAGAAAATTTCAGGGCTATCACTTCCATGAACCCATGGGCGAACTGGCATTGCATGAAGTGGTAAAGGGCAGAACGGAAGAAGAAAAACGCCAGAACGCGATTGGGTCGTAACAGCGCCCTACCCGCCTTCGGAAAACCTCAACGCACAATTGTCAGGCGTTCGGCAGCCCTTGTGATCGCCGTATAGAGCCAGCGGGTTCGATGTTCACGAAAGGCGAAACTCTCGTCGAACAACACGATTTCATCCCATTGCGAGCCCTGCGCCTTGTGGACGGTCAAGGCATAGCCATAGTCAAAATCGTCATGGCGTCGTTTGGTCTGCCAGGGAATTTCCCTTTCCGGTTCTTCAAAGACAGATTTGAGCAGTTTGACCTTTGCATTGGCGCGTTCGACGCCTTCATCTTCGGAGCGCACCAGCAGGCTGATTGCGGGCTTTGTGGTGCGGGGAGCACTCACGACCTGCCACAGCGAACCGTTGAGCAACCCCTTGGCGGTATCATTCCTGAGGCAGACAAGCTTGTCGCCGGCCGCAGGGAGCAACCCGTCAAAACCCTTCAATTCCCGCAAGCGCGAATTATATCGTCGCCGTGTCCGATTGGTCCCGACCAGGACCTGGTTGGCATCAAGAACCAGGTCGCTGTCGACGTCACGTTTCGAAATGACTTTCGCCGTTGCGCCATAGTCGCCATACATGAACTCCCGGCCTTCACGCACCATCAGCGCCAGATCGACGATTGGATTGTCCCGAGCCTGACGGTGGACTTCCTCGAGCAGAATGTCGGGCTCATGTTCTGTAAAGAAACCGCCGCCCGAAATCGGCGGCAATTGCCCGGGGTCGCCGAGCACCAGTATCGGCGTACCGAAGGACAGAAGATCCCGGCCAAGCGCCTCGTCGACCATCGAACACTCATCGATGATGATCAGCTTTGCCTTGGCGACAGGACTTCGGTGGTTAAGCGAGAATGTCGGCGCGATCGAAGTCTTGCCCGTTTCCTCATCTTCCACAGTCTCCTCACCGCGCGGCCGGTAAATCAAGGAGTGGATTGTCGAAGCGCCCGCTGCCCCTCTCGAGCGCAGAACCTGGGCCGCCTTTCCGGTAAACGCCGCAAACAACACATCTCCATCGACACCTTCGGCAATATGCCGCGCAAGCGTCGTCTTCCCGCTGCCGGCGTAACCAAAAAGACGGAAGATCTGCCGATCACCAGCCTTCAGCCAGCGATCCACAGCGACCAGCGCCTGATCCTGTTCGGGAGAAAATTCCATGACGCTTACTGGCACGATTCTTTTCCGGCGGGAACGCCAATAAACTCAACAAAGATAAAATGGCGACGTCAGGCCGACTATTGCAACATCGGCCACAAGGACGCGACCAGCATTACCGCCATGGAGTAATTGAAAACCCTCAAGATCTTGGGGTCTGAAAGCCATCTGCGCATTCCGGTTCCCATGGCACACCAGGCTGATACGCAGGGTAGATTTATGGTCATGAAGACGAAGGCAACAAGCAGCACGCTAAACCAGTAGCGGTCTTCAAGCGTGTAGATCGCCATCGCCGAAACGGCCATGACCCAGGCTTTCGGATTGACCCATTGAAACGCCGCAGCCTGGAAAAAAGTCAGCGGTTTGCCGCTCGCCTCACGCGCCTCGATCGGGCCTGAAACAGCGATTCTCCAAGCCAGGTAAATCAGATAGGTGGCACCGGCAAACTTCACCGCCGTGAAGGCAACCGGTGCCGAGATCAGCAATTGGCCAAGCCCTGCCCCAACGCACAACAACAGAAATCCGAAACCGATCGCAATCCCCAACATGTGCGGAATTGTCGGCTGAAACCCGTAATTTACGCCCGACGCCAACAACATGAGATTGTTAGGACCCGGCGTAATGGATGAGACAAAGGAATAGACGCAAAGCGCTAGGAACAACTCGACGGACAAGAGGCCTCCAAATTAGGTCAGTAATTATGACCTATTTCATCCTATCATGCGCAAATTTGATCCGGCAACCTGAAAATTGTTTCAGGCTACGCCCAATCAATTTGGTTGGAAGCTCTCCGGATTGCGATGATATCCGGGGCCAACTGTCAGTGGTTCATCAGGCACGATTGTGCTGTCTATGCTGCTCTTGAAATGTCGGACCTGTTTTTCAATCAGCGTTTTCCCGGTGTAATCATACAGGCTGATCACCACCTCATATGGCACATCGGCCTTCACGCCGCGAACACCTGGCGAGCGCAGGGAATAATTTGTGGTACGGGCGTTCACTCGGACTTGTTGGATGAAAGGTTTGCCGCCAGCCGGATCCTCAAATCGCGCTTCGATGATCGATCCGACTTCAAGCGGTTTCTGGACCTTGACCGAGAACCCGTAAAACGCTTCCGAAACACGATAATTGAATATGAAACCACCGCCGGTCACCGCCAGATAGGGTTTATCCGCAAGATCTTCGCCCGTAATCCAGCCATAGGCGATCAGCACCAAAGCCAATGCCGACAGGGTGACCGCCATCCTGAAAAAAGTAAAACCTGCAAAGATGCGCTTCAGCATTGGATTTCGCCAATCTCGGCCTAAATAAAGGTCTCTACAGTAAAGCATCTATACGGCACTCCCACCAATCGCAGGCAATTTGGAGAAGACATATGGACACCTTGTCGGGCAAAACCGCACTGGTTACCGGCGCCAGCCGGGGAATAGGTGAGGCCGCAGCACGCCATCTGGGTGAGTTGGGCGTGAATGTTGTCCTGACTGCACGCACTGCAAGCGATATTGTAAAAATCGCTGGCGAAATCAACGAAAACGGCGGAAAGGCGATCGCTATTCAATGCGACGTTTCAAATTATGATGACGTCCTGCACACGGTCGAAAAATGCGTTGAAACCTTCGGCTCGCTCGATATCCTGGTCAACAATGCCGGTGTAGTTGAGCCGATTGCCAGGATCACCGATTCCGATCCCGTAACCTGGGGTCACGTCATCGATATCAACGTCAAGGGCGTCTATCACGGCATCAGGGCGGCAGCGCCGGTCATGGAAAAACAGGGCTCCGGCGTCATCATCAATATCAGTTCCGGAGCGGCCACCAGCGCATTGGAAGGTTGGAGCCAATATTGCTCCAGCAAGGCGGCCGCACTTTCACTGACCAGATGCGCTCAGCTTGAGCTTTCGCCGGGCGGCATCCGTGTCGTCGGGCTGAGCCCCGGCACCGTGGCAACGCAAATGCAGATCGACATCAAGGCGTCCGGCATTAACCCAGTAAGCAGGCTGGATCCATCGGTTCATATCCCGCCATTGTGGGTCGCCAAGGCAATTGCATACCTGGCTACCGACGACGCAAGTGAATTCGATGGTGGTGACTTCTCTCTGCGTGACGAGGGAAACCGCGCCCGAGTGGGTGTCGGCTAGAAAGCCATGCCGGCACTAGATTTGCAAATCGCTAACAGGCGATTCTGATATCGGGACAATATTGTCTGGCAATGAAATTACCCCCTCCCCCATTCTTTGCATCATACATCACGCTATCCGCCTGTAACCATAGATCAGAAACATCAGTGGCCGGATCATCGGAATAGATAATTCCGATACTGGCCCCTACTGACATCTTTTTCCCTGAAATCGATATGGGCTTGCTGATCAGATCAACAACCCGCCGCGCAATTGCTGCCAAAGAGCCAGGTTCGGTAATTCCGGTTTGCAGGATTGCAAACTCGTCGCCGCCAAGCCTGGAAACGACATCCCTCCCCCGAAAACATCGCATCAGCCGCTCTGCAATTACCTTGAGCACCGCGTCGCCGGCCGCATGACCATGCTGATCATTGATTTCCTTGAAATTGTCGAGATCAAGAAACATCAGGGCCAGACAGGATCCACGTTTGATTTCCCGGACCGCAGCCTCCACGCAATCCTCAATCCGCCGCCGGTTGCATAGATCCGTCAGCAGGTCGTGATACGCCATGTGCTCGATCTCTTTTTTCAGATCATAAATTTCGGTGATGTCGGTATGGGTGCTCAGCCAACCGCCACCATCTAGAGGTTTGTGCCTGACAGACAGTACTCTTCCATCACGCATATGATGAACATCGGTCTTCTCCACAGCATCATAAGCCGTCTGCAACCGATCGGCGATATAGGCCTCGCCCTCGACATTCGGTATGCAGTTAACCACGATTCTCTGCTTCAGGATTTCAATCAGCGAAACGCCGGTCTTGGTCAGTTCGATTGGAATTTTGTAGATTTCAGCATAACGGTCATTGCAGGCTATAAGCCTTTGACGCCCATCGAAGAGGCAGACCCCGTCATGAAGATGTTGAAGCAGATTCATTAGGGCGCAGTTTGCATGCCTCTTTTCCAGCGGGGAAAACTCGACCGCTACAATATGGTTGCCAGTCATAATCACCCGTACTCCAAGTGAAATGGCCGCCCTGGGATATCTTATTTCATGAAAATGGAAACAAATTATAAATCAATACATAATAAGTAATACACGTACATAAGATGATACTAAATTATATTTGCCAAATAATATATTACGCCTTTATTATAATTGTTGGTTTTGTTGAAGTTTTAGGATTCATTACTGCTGATTCGACATCCCGTCGGGCCCGCGCCCGACCGCGGCCACCCCGGTACGACAGACCTCTACAAGACCTAGCGGCTCCATGATCGCGATAAACTGCTCGATCTTGGAAATCCTGCCGGTGATCTCAAAGGTGAAATGCTCGGTGGATGCATCAATCACCTGCGCCCGGAATGCATCTGCCAGCCGCATCGCTTCTACCCGGTCATTGCCCTTGCCGGCGACTTTCACCAGCGCAAGCTCACGTTCCAGCGGCTTGTCGTAACCACGCTCCTCCGAAAGCAGGGTGAGGTCGACAACCCGATGCACTGGCACAGTGCGCTCCAGCTGCTTCTTGATCTGCTCAAGAACATGCTCCGTGCCCGAAGAAACGATGGTTATCCGCGACAGGTGCTTTTCATGGCTGGTTTCCGACACCGTCAGGCTTTCAATATTGTATCCACGGCCGGAAAACAGGCCGATCACCCGCGCCAGCACACCCGGCTGGTTGTCCACCAGCACAGATAGCAAGTGTTGTCTTGGTCGCTCGGTTTCCTTGACGATGAAATAGGCCGAACCGGTTCCAGTTTTGTGTGCATTCATTTTTGTTTTTCCTTGTCCAACCGGTTCACACCAATTGTTTGCCCTTTTCGTCAATTGCAGTAGCAACAGCCTCGTCGGAAGCATCATCAGGCAACAACATCTCATTATGTGCCTTGCCGGATGGGATCATCGGGAAGCAATTGGCCAAATTTGCCACGCGGCAATCAAAGATTACCGGCTTGTCGACCTCGATCATCTCCATGATCGCATCATCAAGTTCGGCGGGTTTCTCGGCCCGGATACCAACCGCGCCATAGGCTTCAGCCAGCTTGACGAAATCAGGCAAGGCTTCGGTATAGGAATGGGACAATCGATTACCGTGCAGCAATTGCTGCCATTGGCGCACCATGCCCATATATTGATTGTTCATGATGAATATCTTTATCGGCGCCTCAAACTGAGCCGCACACGACATTTCCTGCATGTTCATCAAGACCGAGGCGTCACCGGCAATATCAATGACCAGCGCATCGGGGTGGGCGATCTGTACGCCCAAAGCCGCCGGCAGGCCATAGCCCATCGTACCCAATCCGCCCGACGTCATCCATCGGTTCGGCTCGTCAAACTGGTAGAACTGGGCTGCCCACATCTGGTGCTGTCCAACCTCGGTCGTGATATACGCATTCTTGTCCTTGGTCAGTTCATACAATCGTTCGATTGCATATTGCGGCATGATCACATCTTTAGAATTCTTGTAGTCAAGACATCTGCGATCACGCCATTCACCGATTTGAGCCCACCAAGCATCCAGTGCGGCCTTGTCGGGTTTTGTGGCATGGGCACGCCACAGGCGGACCATGTCTTCCAGGACATGCGCAACATCGCCGATGATCGGGACATCAACACGGACATTCTTGTTGATCGAGGATGGATCGATATCGATATGGATCTTCTTCGAATTGGGAGAAAAACCGTCGATCCGCCCGGTTATGCGATCGTCAAACCTCGCGCCGATACAGACCATGACATCGCAATCATGCATCGCCCAATTTGCCTCATAGGTTCCGTGCATCCCCAACATGCCGAGCCAATTGTCACCGGACGCCGGATAAGCACCCAGCCCCATCAGCGTGGAGGTGATCGGAAAATTCGTGATGCTGACCAATTCACGCAGCAGATGGCTTGCTTCCTTGCCCGAATTGATGACGCCGCCACCGGTGTAGATGATGGGTTTTTTGGCATTCGCCATCAGCTCGACCGCTTCCTGGATCTGGCTCAATTCACCATTGACCCGGGGAACATAGCTGGTGTGCTTGAATTGGCTCTTGGGTATGTAGGTACCCATCGCGAACTGCACATCCTTGGGAATATCAATCAGAACGGGGCCAGGCCGTCCATTCGCAGCGACATAAAATGCTTCATGGATCACCAGCGGAAGTTCCTCAACGCTCCGAACCAGCCAATTATGCTTGGTGCACGGCCGGGTAATACCAACCGTATCTGCTTCCTGGAAGGCATCAGAACCGATGAGTGGGGTCGGCACCTGCCCGGTCAGGCAAACAAGCGGAATGGAATCCATCAGCGCATCTTGCAGCGCCGTGACCATATTTGTCGCACCGGGGCCAGACGTTACCAGAACGACACCGGGTTTGCCGGTTGATCTGGCATAACCTTCTGCAGCATGTCCTGCACCTTGCTCGTGACGAACAAGAATGTGCTGGATCTCTTCCTGCTGGAAGATTTCGTCATAGATTGGAAGGACCGCTCCGCCCGGATATCCAAAGACAGTATCAACACCGTTTTCTGCCAATGCACGGATAACCATCTCGGCACCGCTCATTTCCTGTTTCTCACTCATCGTCCTGTTCCTGCTTGCCGGCTTTAACCGGGTTTGTTGTTGGGGTTCTTAACCTGAACCCGCGACTTGGCCAATAAAAAAGGCCCCTTTCGGAGCCTTGTTGCGCACACGCTGCATAATGCGGCGGACTTATCGTCCCGCCACGCGTGTACGCATACCTACCACAAGAATTTTCTTCGTCATTTCACCTGTCCTATAACGCGGCGACATTAGCTGCGGACTTTCACAACGTCAACCACCTATTGGAATGTTGTGTCTGTATGCAATATTGTCTTACGCCGCGACGCGATTTCTTCCATTCCGTTTTGCTTCATACAGCTTGCGATCTGCAGCGGTGAACAGATCCTCGCCATGTTGCTCACCATTTGCATTGGTGGCGACGCCGATTGAAACGGTCGGCCTCAATATCACATTGCCAATATCCACCCGCAACTCCTGGATTGCCTCACGGTACCGTTCCGCAACCTTCAGCAACCGCTCCTCGGTAACATAGGGTGTAAGCACCGCAAATTCCTCACCACCGATACGGGCAATGACATCATGCTCGCGGGTAATCGCCTTCAGCCGCAGCGAAATCTCCTTTAGAAGCAAATCACCAGCATCATGACCGTGGTTGTCATTGACGGATTTGAAATGATCCAGATCCAGGACCAGCAGCCCCAATTGACTGCCGACTGCATTGAATTCCTCAAGATAGCTCTCAAGCGCCTGTTCAAAATAGCGCCTATTGTGCAAACCGGTCAGGGGGTCGGTGGATGCCTGTTTTTCAAAGGAATCCGCCCGCACTGTAATATCGGCCTGTTCTTTCCGATAATGCCTGAACATCGGTATGATCAAGCCCAGATAAACCATCAGCGCCGATGCCAGAAGACCGAACGCATAAAGCAGTTTCTTGATTGTCCGCGCACTGGCATCTCCAACAGGAAGGGTAATCTCGCGGATACCGATCACGTCACCCTTTTTGTAACTCGAAAAACCGAGAACCTCGCACTGGCTGCAATCACGAAACGCCTTTAAGGGCTCTGCCATGCGAATGAAATTTGCATCGGCTTCTTCCACAAATTCCTCGCTGGGAGTACTCTCGCCATTTCTGGCAGCCGCCAGTGCATTTTTTCGAAATTCATTTTCACCATCCGAAACGCCGGCAAAATTCGGATGATCCGAATAGACCTTGAAACTTGCACCTATACCCAAATTCCCGATCCGCTTGGAAACTTCGTCCAGACGGGTATGAAACTGGATCATCCCATTCGCATCCATCGAACCCGAATGCAGCACCTTATCCTTGGAAAAATCATCTGTCGCAGCCATGAGGACATTAGCTGTGGCACGCGCATTTCGCACTGGAGAACCCGAAACTTCCCTGAACGCCATGATGACCAGGACACATGCGAGCGAAATCAGTATCGCGTCCATTATCATGACGATATCAAAGTTCTTATTGGAAAATTTTGTTCTCATATCGTTTCCCCAGTGGCCATACCCAAGCTGGAGCAATATGAACTAAATGTTTGAAAACCCAGTGAAAATACTGGGTAAACAGAACCCTAAGGAATACAAGACTTATGTCTGTAATTCGTGCCGTTTCCACCCCTCCCCGACCTGGTTTCTAAACCAGGTGGATTGCCGTTTGGCATATTGCCGGGTTGCCGTTTTTGCCCGTTCAACGGCCACCGGCAGCTCGATTTCTCCGTTCAGATAGGCTTTCAGTTCGCGGACTCCGATTGCCTTCATCGCCGGAAGATTATCCGCCAATCCACGTTTCAGCAGGGCTTCTACCTCCTCAATCGCACCATGCTGGATCATCTCGTCAAATCGACGTTCGATACGTTCATGCAATACTGCGCGTGGTGGTTCGACGATAAATTTCAGAAGGTTTTCGTCTTGCAGGACCGGTGCCTCAAGACGACGTTCCTGCCACTGGGATAGCGGAACGCCAGTACTGTCAAATACCTCCAGGGCGCGCACCAGCCTTTGAACATCTGACGGGCGGAGTTTTCTTGCCCCCTCGTCATCCCGGCGCGCCAATTCGCCATGCAATTTCTGCGGCGTTTGGGCTGCAAAATCACGCCAATAGTTCCGAATGGCCGGATCAGGTTCGGGGATATCCGACAACCCCTCCAGCAATGCCTTGAAGTAGAGACCGGTTCCACCCGTCAGTATCGGCACATTGCCTGCATCGCGAATTTCGGGAATCAGGGAACGCATTTCCCTTAGCCACTGGGCGACCGAATAGGCATGTGCCGGGTCAACATGGCCGTAGAGGTAATGCGGGGCCCGATCCAGCTCACCCTTTCCAGGCCTGGCTGTCAGCACCTTCAAACCACTATAAACCTGGCTGGCATCGGCATTGACGACGGCGCCGCCGTGTCTTTCTGCCAGCTCCAACGCCAGGCTGCTCTTGCCCGAAGCGGTCGGTCCAGCTATCAGGATCGCAAAAGGGCGATCAGACATCTGCCCGCTCCTCGACGCACTCAATAAAAATACAGGTCAGGCCAATGTCCCTGGTGGCAACGCTCATAGCCAATCCGAAAAACCCGGTTCTTTCTGAAGATATCTCGACTTCGGTCATGAAGGGCTTGCACTCGCATGCGGTCTATTGGCTCGCAGACGGGGTCGCCTGCGACATTCCCTTGCCCGATAGCACAAATCAGGAAATAGCAGAAGAAATCATCGCGGAGATCATTGCTGATCAGTCGATAGACTTCGCAATCCAGCAGGCCGAGACGCGGCGAAAAAAGGCCCTGATCGCGGATATGGACTCAACCATGATCGATCAGGAATGCATCGACGAACTGGCCGATGAGGCCGGGTTTGGAATGCAGGTGGCCGAGATAACGGCGCGCGCGATGAACGGCGAGATCGAGTTCGAATCGGCATTGCGCGAACGCGTTTCTCTGCTCAAGGGACTGCCGAAAACTGTCATCGGTCACGTCATTGAAAATCGCATCGATCTGGCTGCCGGCGGTAAACAGCTGGTCTCGACCATGCAGGCAAACGGCGCCTATTGTGCGCTCGTGTCAGGCGGCTTCACCCATTTTACCGGGGTGATCGCTGAAAAGCTGGGCTTCGACGAACATCAAGCCAACATCCTTGTGGAAGAAGACTCGGTCTTGGTCGGAAAGGTTCGTGACCCCATTCTCGGCCGTAAGGCCAAGGCGGAAGCCATCACTACCCTTTCAGAACGGCTCGGGATCGCCTCTCACGATTTTATCGCGGTTGGTGACGGTGCAAACGACCTGGCAATGCTGAAGCTTGCCGGCACCGGCGTTGCACTGCACGCAAAGCCGGTCGTCGCTGCCGAAGCTCAGTTCAGAATTGACCACGGTGATCTGACGGCACTTCTCTTCCTTCAAGGGTACCGCCAGTCGGATTTTGCTTCGTGATCCCGCTGGAGACCGAAAATCTCATCCTGAGAAACTGGACGGAATCCGATCAGAACCTGTTTCATGAGATCAATCATGACGAAGAGGTCATGAAGTATTTCCCGTTCCGCCGCGACGAAAAACAATCTGCTGAATTGCTGCAGCGGTTAAAGCGTCACATAGACCGGAACGGATACGGATTTTGCGCAATTGAACTTAAGGACACAGGAACATGCGCAGGGTTCTGCGGTATCGAGAATACCGAAATCGAAAATGTCTTCCCGAAGGGCACAATCGAAATCGGGTGGCGGCTTTCGCGGCGGTATTGGGGACACGGTATCGCGACGGAGGCTGGCCGTGCGTGGCTGGAGTTCGGGTTTGAAAACAAGGGTTTCCGGGAGATTGTTTCGTTTGCCGTTCACAACAATGAACGCTCGACGGCGGTCATGAAACGTCTCGGATTGAAGCTCCAGCCCGAAAAGGAATTCATGCATCCGTCGGTTCCCGACACCCACCCGCATCTTCAACGTCATGTGGTGTACTCGATTACAGCCGACGAGTGGAGCGCACAAAGAAGAAGGGCGGTGTCACCACCGCCCACTGATTCCTAAAACCGGTGTTAGACTGTTTTCGCGGCCTCAAGCCTCAATAC
>JANQQM010000099.1 GCA_028289365.1 Salaquimonas sp.
GAAACTGCCGCCAAGATTGCCGGTTCACGCTTCACGACATTAAGCGGCGGATTGGCTCGCATGGAGCGGGCGCTCGGCCAGTTCATGCTGGATATGCACACCCAGGAACATGGTTATCTGGAAGTCCAGCCGCCATTGCTGGTCAATGACCAGACCATGTATGGCACCGGACAGTTGCCGAAATTCAGCGAGGATTTGTTCCTGACAACCGATCAACGCTGGCTCATCCCAACCGCCGAGGTTCCGCTGACAAATATGGTTGCTGGCGAGATTGTCGATCTCAACAAGCTGCCGATGCGTTTTACTGCGCTTACGCCCTGTTTTCGTTCAGAAGCCGGTTCAGCGGGCCGCGATACGCGCGGCATGCTGAGACAGCATCAGTTCAACAAGGTCGAACTGGTTTCCGTGACCACGCCGGAAACTTCGCTTGAAGAGCATGAGCGGATGTTGAGCTGTGCCGAGGCGGTTTTGAAGAAGCTGGATATCCATTACCGGGTGATGGTGCTGTCTACCGGTGACATGGGTTTCGGAGCACAAAAAACCTACGATATCGAGGTCTGGCTACCGGGGCAGAAAGCCTATCGCGAGATTTCAAGCTGTTCTGTTTGCGGTGATTTCCAGGCACGTCGCATGAATGCGCGTTACCGTTTGGATGACGGCAAGACAATTGCTCATGTGCATACGCTCAATGGTTCAGGTGTCGCGGTTGGACGCGCCCTGATCGCGATAGTGGAAAACTACCAGAACGAAGACGGGTCTGTCACAATACCGGACGCAATTTCCGGCTATATGGGCGGATTGAAACGGTTGGAGCCTGCAGGCTGATGCGAATCCTTTTGACGAATGATGACGGGGTACATGCGCCGGGGCTGCAAATCCTGATCGAAATCGCTTCAAGACTGAGCGATGAAGTTTGGGTGGTGGCACCGGAAACCGATCAGAGCGGGCTTGCGCACTCCATGACGCTTAATGAACCCCTGCGTTTGCGGCAGATTGCCGATCGCCATTACGCGCTTAAAGGCACGCCGACGGATTGCGTGATAATGGGCGTTCGGGAGCTTATGGAAACCCCGCCCGATCTCGTATTGTCCGGTGTCAATGCGGGCCAGAATGTCGCCGACGACGTGACCTATTCGGGCACTGTTGCCGGTGCGATGGAAGGCACGCTGCTTGGAATTCCTTCCATTGCCCTGTCCCAGGCCTATGATTTTGCCAATGGTGCGCGTCAGTTGAACTGGGAAACCTCTACAATACACGCACCAAGTATTATTAAACGCATATTGGAGACCGATTTCCCCGAAAAAACGCTGATTAACGTCAATTTTCCCAATTGTTTACCAGATGAGGTTACAGGTACTGAAATAACCGGGCAGGGCGCCTATACCCACGGCCTGTTTATGGAAGAGCGCCACGATGGGCGCGGATATCCATATTATTGGCTGCGGTTTGGCCGCAATGTGCCGGCTCAACGCAAAGGCTCGGATATCGCGGCATTAAGGGACAATCGCATCTCGGTCACGCCGCTCAAGCTGGACCTGACGCATGAGAACTTTCGAAATGACCTGAACCAGGCATTTGAACGGAAACTTGACGGAGACTAACCCGGATGGGCGTTAATCTGGGCGGGGGCTTGGATGAAAGATCGTCGTGAGGCAATTGCCGGCCTGATGCTGCGCCTGCGCGCGATGGGATTGCCGCATCCGCTGATGGCCGCATTTGAAGCCATACCACGCCAGAATTTCGTTCCGATCATGCATCTTGAAGAATCCTATGGCCAAGGACAATTGCCGATTGAATGCGGGCAGATAATGGTTTCCGCCGACCAGATTGCGCGCCAGCTAATGGAATTTGACGTACAAAAGAACCATCGTGTGCTCGAGATTGGCACCGGCTCCGGCTACCAGGCAGCCCTTTTGGGACACATGGCTGACCGGGTAATCAGCCTCGAACGCTACCGGACACTGGTTGACAAGGCTCAGCAACGCCTGTCGGGACTTGGAATTGAGAATGTTCAGGTCCAGCTGGCAGACGGCAGCGGCGGTACCGACGATCAGACATTCGACCGGATCATCGTCAATTGTGCATGCGAGAAAATGCCTGGCTTCGTCTCTGACCAGCTTGCCTCGGGTGGCTTGGCAATTGTTCCCGTGGGTCCGAGTGATGGACGCCAAATGTTGCGCAAGGTTTCCAAAACCGGAACACGGGCCAAGACAGAAGACTTGTTCGAAGTCCGAATGCAGCCAATCATGAGTGGCGTTTCAAAGGCAATTTAGCCCCCGAATCCGATCTGAAACGCCTGATTTTAAACCGAAAAAAATTACAATTATTTCGCTCAGCTTAACCCAACGGTAAGATTAACGGTTCTTAATAGCATCATACAAATTCATGATGCGGGTATCAGTATGCGTACTGTAGTTTTGAGTAATCGCATTCGCTTGGCGTGCCAGGTGGCGTTAGTTGCGTTGGTAGCGGGTGCCGGAGCAGGTTGTAGTTCGGATTTCACACGGTTCGACAATTCCATCTACAACAGCACATCGGATCTGGGAACGAACGACAATTATTCGGCAAATCCATATCCCGATTATCTCGACAATTCGACGACCAATTCTGTCAATTCAGCTTCCGGGCCACATCCGGTTCCGCTAAATGGCGTCAGCGATACGCAGGACACAGGCGGATATGTATCCGGAAACTCCACCTATTCGCCATACAATGCGCCTTCTGCCACGGGCAGCTATGGTTCGGCGCCATACACATCGTCTAACACCACCTCCAGCATCGAGCGGTCCGAGCTTCCTGGTCCGGATACTTCGCAGGCTCAATCGAGGAAGCCCGGTGGCAGTGACCAAGGCGGTTGGGATGCGGCCGGCGGAACGGTGATCACGCTCCGTGAAGGCGAGACTTTGTACAATCTTTCAAAGCGTTATGGTGTTCCGGTAAAGGAAATAATGAAGGCAAGCAATGTCAGGAATGCTTCCCAGGTCCAGGCCGGTCAGAAAATAACCATCCCGACCTACATGTATTCGCGTAGTGCACCGATTTCGGCGCCGGACAACAACATAAACACAAGAAACGCGCGCGCGACCACTGGCTCGCTGATTGCACCACAAGCCGGAAGAGCGCCTTTGCCGACCCGTAATCCGAATGCACTGGCACAAAACAGGTCAAATTCCCGCCCTTACCTGGAAAATGGCTATCAGACCAATGCCAGTTCCTACATCGTTCAGCCGGGTGACACGCTGACCAGGATCGCCAGGGAAAACGGAACCACCGTCTCGGCGCTAATTGCAGCAAATCAGCTTTCAGGCACAGGTGTCCGCATTGGGCAGAAGCTGGTTGTACCATCGAGTTCCGCACCAATCTATGCCGGAAATTTACAAACTCCTGCGGTCGATCGGACGGTTACCGGCGCGACAGACAACCGCGTCAATCCAAGATCATCCCGACCACAACCCTATGTCAAAGCGAGTGAATCTTCCAAAAATGCCACGAAAATGGCTAGCAAGGACACCAGCGCGCCATCCCGCACCGGCATCGGCGATTTCCGCTGGCCTGCCAGGGGTCGCGTGATTTCCAACTTCAAGGACAAGACGCCGACTGGCCGCAATGACGGCATCGACATCTCCGTTCCGGTCGGAACCGCGGTTAAGGCTGTGGAAAACGGTGTTGTCGTCTATTCCGGCGACGAGCTGGAAGGTTACGGCAACCTGATCTTGATCCGCCATACCGATGGATGGGTCTCGGCCTATGCCAACAACAAGACCTTGGAAGTCGAGCGCGGAGACGAAGTACGGCGCGGTGAAATCATCGCCCGATCCGGCAGGACCGGTGACGCCACCGTGCCGAAACTCCACTTCGAATTGCGCAAGGATTCAGCGCCGGTCGATCCTCTGAAATATCTTGGAAGCGTTTGAGCTCGGCGGGGACGCGATTTGCCGGGTAGGGCACACCAATAAAAAGACGACCATCTGACGACTTGCCCGCTTCGGCTCGGAGCGGGCAATCTTTTTTGCACTTCTGAACTTTGTTACCTGACCGAAACGCCCAACCTGCCGGCAAGATCCTGAATATATTGCCAGGCCACACGGCCGGATCTGCTACCGCGCGTTGTCGACCATTCCAGTGCTTCGCGCTGCAATTGTGCTTCCGGATAATCCAGTTTGAAATGTGCAACATAGCCATCGATCATCGACAAATAATCATCCTGGCTGCATTTGTGAAATCCGAGCCAAAGGCCGAAACGATCCGAAAGCGAGACTTTTTCCTCAACCGCCTCTGCTGGATTGATAGCGGTAGAACGTTCGTTTTCGATCATGTCCCTGGGCAGAAGGTGACGTCGGTTAGAGGTTGCATAAAGCACCAGGTTTTCAGGCCGGCCTTCTATGCCGCCGTCGAGTGCCGCCTTCAGTGACTTGTAGGACGTATCATCGCTGTCAAACGAAAGATCATCACAAAACAGGATGCACCGCTCCTTGCGATTGCGTAAGAGATTGAGCAGGACCGGCAGGGAATTGATGTCCTCCCTGTGAACCTCGATCAGCTTCAGCGGAACGTCTGGATTGTCATCACTGACGGTCTTGTGTACCGCCTTTACGAGCGATGATTTTCCCATGCCACGCGCGCCCCACAACAGCGCATTATTGGCACCAACGCCTTTTGCGAATCGCTCCGTGTTTTCGTGCAGAATATCGCGAACCCGGTCGATACCTTTCAGCAGCGGCATGGATATCCGGTTAACCTCGGCAACGGGTTGCAGCCAGGACTTTTCGGAATGCCAGACAAAAGCTTCAGCCAATGACAGATCATTTTCCGGCGCTTTTCCGGGAACAGCGCGTCCGATTAGCTCGATCACCCGGTCAAGTTTGGCATTGAGTTGGTTCAAGGGGTCATTTTTCACGGTTTTCTCAGTGAGTTAGCGATATCCAGGGATGTAATTGCTTCTCTCATCACTAGATAAAGGGAAATTGTGATTTGCGGTGCAGCTGCGGAGTTCGCGGCCGGACCATGGTTGTGTGGTTGTCAAATTCCCGCATGCGATACCAGCAATCGGCACAGGCGGTCAATTCGCCCGTGTTTCAGATTGCATTTGGCTAGCTAACGGCTATATTCCGCGAAATTTCGTGACAATGCGCAAAGCGTGTGAGTTACGTCTGCAGAACAAACATTCAAGGAGCCTATTTATATGTTTGTAACTCCTGCTTATGCGCAGTCCGGCGGCGGCAGCGATGTGGTAATGGGCATTTTGCCTTTTGTCCTCATCTTCGTGATCATGTATTTTTTGATTATTCGACCGCAACGCACGCAGATGAAGCAACGCGAGGCAATGCTCGCCGCAATTCGTCGCAATGATACGATTGTTACCGGCGGCGGCATCGTCGGCAAGGTAATTAAGGTGCATGATGACGGCGAACTGGATGTTGAAATCGCCAAGGATACCCGCGTTCGGATGTTGAGGTCCATGGTTTCCGATGTGCGCGTAAAGGGTGAGGCAGCAAAATAGCAGCCTGATTGAGGGGTTGCCGACCGGGTGACCTCTTGGACAAACTGGATTGGCAATGCTGCACTGAATGTGCAGATGGCAAAGAGACTGGCGCCAAATGCTCTATTTTTCACGTTGGAAAATCATATCCATCTTCATTGTGATTATTGCCGGATTGGTATTCGCGGCACCTAACCTGCTTTCGCCGCAGGTTCGCGAAGCCCTTCCTGACTGGCTTCCGTCAAAAACCATGACATTGGGGCTCGACCTTCAGGGTGGTTCGCATATTTTGATGCAGGTCGATGAACCCGCGCTCCGAGAGGAGAGGCTGGACACCCTGCAGGACGACATACGTGCGATTCTGCGCGAAGCGAAAATCGGCTATCGCTTCAGCAAGCAGGGTGATCAGGCAATTTTGGTAAATATCCGTGATCCGCAGGATCTACCGGCTGCCGAGACCGCGCTTGAACCGCTGACCGCACCAGTCAGTGCGGGTTTGTTCGGTCAGGCGACGGTTGATGAAGTGGAAATGTCGGAAACATCCAACGGCGCGCTTTTGATGGAGCTGACAAATTCGGGGCTTCGCAATTCCACTTCGCATGCAGTGACCCAGTCAATTGAAGTCATCCGCAAGCGCATCGACGAATTGGGTACCACCGAACCGGTCGTTCAACGTCAGGGTGACGACAGGGTATTGGTTCAGGTTCCGGGTCTTGATGATCCACAAAGACTGAAAGACCTGATCGGCCAGACTGCCAAGCTGACCTTTCACATGGTTTCTCAGGAAGCAACTGCGCAGGAGGTACTGACGGGAGGGGGCCGAGCACCTCCGGGCACGGAAATCCTTTACGAGGAAGACATAGATCCGCCGACACCTTATTTGATCGAGCGCCGTGCTCTCGTGGATGGCGAAAGCCTTACCGACGCCCAGGCTGCTTTTGACCAGCAGACCGGCGAACCGATTGTTACCTTCCGATTTGATACCAAGGGCGCGACCCGTTTCTGTCAAGTAACCACTGCCAATATCGGCAGGCCGTTTGCGATCGTGCTCGATAATAGCATCATATCGGCCCCCGTTATCCGCGACGCAATCTGCGGTGGTTCTGGACAAATCTCGGGCAACTTCACACCGGATACGGCCAACGATCTGGCGGTGCTGCTGCGCGCGGGAGCGCTTCCGGCAAAGCTCGATTTCATCGAGGAAAGAACCGTCGGTCCGGGTCTCGGCGCCGATTCCATTGAAGCAGGTCAAACTGCTGCAATCGTCGGTGCGATTGCTGTCGTGGTCTTCATGGTGGTTGCCTATGGCTTCCTCGGTGTGATTGCCAATGTCGCCTTGATCGCCAATATCGGCCTAATTATCGGTCTGCTTTCCATAATCGGTGCAACACTCACGCTTCCGGGAATTGCCGGTATCGTTCTCACTATGGGTATGGCGGTCGACTCCAACGTTCTGATTTATGAACGAATACGAGAGGAACGGCGAAACGGTCGAAATTTGATCCAGTCCTTTGATGCCGGTTTCAAACACGCGCTGGCAACAATTCTTGACGCCAACATCACCACGCTGATTGCCGCGGTAATCCTTTTCTATCTGGGTTCCGGCCCGATCAAGGGCTTTGCCGTGACGCTCGCAATCGGTGTCGTCACCACAGTATTCACCGCCTACACCTTTACCCGCCTGGTAGTTTCGGTTTGGGTACGCCGCAGCCGGCCGACGGAATTGCCGCCAAGGCTGATGGGGATCATTCCAGAGAATACGAACATCGCCTTCATGAAGGGACGCAGGTTTGCTTTCCCTGCGAGCGCTGCCGCAGTTGTCGCATCAATCGTACTTTTCTTCGCTGTAAGCCTGAATTTCGGCATCGACTTCAAGGGCGGGACTTTGATCGAGGTACAATCCCATGCAGGGCCGGCCAATATCAGTGAAATCCGCTCCACCCTGGGTGACCTCAATATCGGCGATGTTCAGGTTCAGGAGTTTGGCAGCGACACCGACGTGCTCATTCGCGTGGAAAGCCAGGGCATCAGCGACAATGCAGAACAAAGCGTTGAAGCAAAAGTCAGGGCAGCATTGTCTGATACCTACGATTTCCGACGGGTCGAAGTCGTTGGTCCGACGGTCTCTGGAGAGCTGGCCAGGGCAGGAACGATCGCGGTTATCGCTGCCCTTTTGGCGATCATGGTCTATATTTGGCTGCGATTTGAATGGCAGTTTGCGCTCGGCGCTGTGATTGCAACCCTGCACGACGTGGTGCTGACAATCGGCATGTTTGCGGTGTTGCGATTGGAGTTTTCGCTCGCCTCCATTGCCGCGATTCTGACGATTGTCGGTTATTCGCTCAACGATACGGTCGTGGTCTATGACCGCGTGCGCGAAAATTTGCGAAAATACAAGAAAATGGCAATTCCTGAACTGCTGAACATGTCGATCAACCAGATGTTGTCGCGGACAATCCTGACATCGGTAACAACATTGCTGGCACTGTTCTCGCTCTATTTCCTCGGCGGCGAGGTGCTCGCATCCTTTACCTTTGCGATGATCTTCGGCGTATTCGTCGGCACATATTCCTCGATTTTCGTCGCGGCACCGGTATTGATCTTGTTCAAATTGCGCCCGGGACAAGTCGGGGCTTCCAGCGTGGAAGCAGCGTCGCCCTATGGCAAGGTTGAGGAATCGGCATCGAAGACAACAAGCTGATTGTGAACGCCGATATCAGGGTTGCCGGGCCACGTAATCGCAAGGCGAATTGCCAATGAAGGGCTTGGAAATCAAGGAAGCGCATTTTCCCGGTCGTGCGCCGATTGATGCTTATGGCAATGGCAAATTCAGATTTGCAGAGATGAGCCATACCGGCAGTCTTCTCTGTCTTCCCTCCGGCATTTACGCATGGAACGTCGCTGGTCTTGCCGATCTCAAGCCGGAAGCGTTCAAGAAACTTGAAGCCGAGGCCGACGGAGTCGAAATACTTCTTTTGGGCACAGGCATTGACCTGGTTCCGATCGACCCGGAACTTCGGGAACTGTTCCGAGGACATGCAATCTCGGCAGATTCCATGAGCACCGGCGCTGCCGTTCGAACATTCAACGTATTGCTGTCTGAGAATCGGGCCGTTGCCGCAGCCTTGCTGGCAGTCTGACCGGAATGGAGACTGCTCCGAACGCCAGTCTCGAAGTGCTCCATGAGCTGGATCTCGATCGCTATCTCGCTTGCCTCTATCTGCCGGAAGGATTGCGGCAGGACGCCAGTGCAATATATGCCTTCGGTGCCGAGACAGCCCGGATCGCCGAACTGGTTTCGGAACCACTGCCCGGCGAAATAAGACTGCAATGGTGGCGAGAGGTGATTTCCCGTTCCCGGGAGCACGGTAATAATCAAATCGCCGATGAATTGTTGTCGGTAATCGACAAACATGACCTGCCAAGACAAACATTCCTGGCATGCCTGGATACCCGGATTTTTGATCTTTACAACGATCCAATGCCAAACCAGGCAACGTTGGAAGCATATTGTGGTGAAACGACTTCTTCCTTGATGAACCTGATTGCTTTATGCGCAGGTGCTTCACCCGGTCGCGAGCTGGCGGATGCATGCGGCCATGCCGGTGTGGCAATTGCGGTAACCCAGCTACTGAAGGTCACCGCCGCATTTAAGGTCCGCCACCGCGTTTACGTGCCTCAGGATGTCCTGACAGCGTCCGGATTGACCGCGGAAAGCTGGCTGTCCGATGAACCGGATGAGCGACACCTCAATGCTATCGCAATTATGCTGGGGCTTGCCCGCGAACACTATTCCTCGGCAATTGCTGCCATCAACAAGCTCGACAAATCGCTGCGACCCATCTTCATTCTGCTGGCGATCGTTCCGGCCACTCTCGACATGATAGATAAGGCAGGCAAAGATCTGTTTCAGAATGTTCCGGAACCAGGTCAGCTGCGCCGGCAATGGTCGATGTGGCGCGCCGGAATGTTCGGCTTCAAGGCCATTTCGTAAAGTTAAGGAAACGTCCGCCATGCAAAATCTGTCAGCCCAGGAATTGATATCGAAGCTCAATCTCTCGCCGCATCCTGAAGGCGGACATTTCCGCGAGACATTCAGGGATGAAAATTCCGTGGATGGCAGAAGCGTCGGTACCGCGATCCTGTTTTTACTAAAAACAGGCGAAACCTCGCACTGGCACCGTGTTGATGCTTCCGAGATTTGGCACTTCTACGCTGGCGCACCGCTTGAGTTGCGCATTGCGGAAAAGGAAGCAACGCCGATTGATCGCAAATTGCTCGGCATTGAACTATCTGCTGCCCAGTCTCCGCAGATTGTTATTCCAGCGGGATATTGGCAGTCGGCAAAAACCACCGGCGACTGGACGCTGGTTGGGTGTACAGTTTCGCCGGGGTTCGAATTTTCCGGGTTTGAAATGGCCGAACAGGGTTGGTCACCCTGATCGGCCGCAAGAGCAATTGACTAGACTTCTCCGTCATATTCCCCGCGCGCGGGATAGTTCTTTTCGATGGCAAAATCGAGCGCTTTGACGAGTTCGGAGAAATGCGGGCGCACAAACGGCATGGTTTGAGTCGCACCGTAATATAGCGTCTGTTCAGGAGTGACCATGAAAAGGCCCGGCTCTGAAAACAGTGCAGGCTCCTCGATGCCGATGGAGGTCTTTCCGCGCGAGGTGGATATGTAAAGGCCCCATTCACGGGCAACTTTCAGGTCCAGATCGTAGCCAAATCGCAACTCCTTGGCAGAAATCTTGTCTGCCATTGCACGAGTACGCTCTTCGCCATCGACACTAAGCGCAAGCGTTGTGACGCCACGTTCTGCAAACTCCGGCGTCAGGCGTTCGAACTCTGTCAGATAACCGGCACAAATCGGGCAATGCAGGCCACGATAGAAACAAATTACGATCCCGCGCTCGGATGTTTCACCGGAGAGATCGAAGTGCCCGTGGTCCAGTGTTGGTACGGAAAGTTCTGGTGTTTTCTTTCGTGGCATCAGCATGGTCGTTTTCGCTTTCTATCTTGGGGTAAATCAACCGATGTGTTTTATCTGTTGCACGCTGCAATTTGCAGTCACGAAGCTTCGAATAACTTCACAATTTGCGGAATTATTTTCTAGAAATCAGCGGCTTGTCACTCGGCAGCTTCTCGCCGGCCATGATTGTCCAGCCATTGTTCAAAATCACGCAATGCGCGCGCGCTCATTGCACGTTTCTTGGCAAGGGATTTTTCCTTGCCTTTCAACCGCTTTCCGTCCTGTTCGCGTGGTACTTCAATAGGCGGAAGAAGTCCGAAATTGACATTCATTGGCTGGAAGGATCGCTTTGAGCGCTCATTGCTGCTCCCATCCTCGTCATAGGCGACATGGCCCGTTGTTATATGATCGATAATCGCGCCGGTGGCACTGGTCTTGGGGGGTGGTGAATAGTCCAGGCCAAGCAGATCAGCTGCCGCCAGCCGCCCCGCGATCAGCCCGATAGCAGCCGATTCCACATAGCCTTCGCAACCGGTGATTTGGCCGGCAAACCGCAGGCCGGGACGATGATTGAGCTGGAGCCGGTCATCCAGCAGTTTCGGCGAATTCAGATAGGTGTTGCGGTGCAGTCCACCCAGGCGGGCAAATTCTGCATTTTCCAGGCCCGGTATCATTCTGAAGATCTTTGCCTGCTCGCCATATTTCAGTTTCGTCTGGAAGCCGACCATGTTGTAGAGCGTTCCCAGTGCATTGTCCTGGCGCAGTTGAACCACGGCATATGGCTTGTTTTCCGGGTCGTGAGCATTGGTAAGGCCCATTGGTTTCATCGGTCCATGGCGCAGGGTTTCCCTGCCTCGTTCGGCCATGATCTCAATCGGCAGGCAGCCATCGAAGTACGGAACGTTTTCCCACTCCTTGAATTCGGTTTTCTCGCCGCTGATCAGAGCGTCCAGAAACGCCTCATATTGCTCACGGTCTAATGCACAGTTGATGTAATCCTTGCCGGTACCGCCCGGGCCGACCTTGTCATACCGGCTTTGAAACCAGGTCTTGTCGAAGTCGATACTGTCAAAATGGACGATCGGCGCGATCGCATCGAAAAATGCCAGCGAATCCACGCCTGTCTCCCGGCAAATCGCCTCTGCCAGCGACGGAGCGGTAAGCGGTCCGGTGGCAATGATAGTCTGCGCCCAATCGGTGGGCGGCAGGGTTGCCACCTCCTCGCGCACGATTGTGATGTTCGGATGAGTTTCCAGCGCCCGTGTCACCGCATCGGAAAATCCGTCCCGGTCGACCGCAAGCGCACCGCCAGCCGGAACCTGGTTTGCGTCACCCATCGCCATGATCAGTGAATTTGCCAGCCGCATTTCGGCGTGAAGCACGCCGACCGCGTTGGTTTCTGCATCATCTGAGCGGAAGGAATTGGAGCAGACCAGCTCGGCCAGCCCGTCAGTCTGGTGCGCATCGGTACCGCGAACAGGACGCATTTCATGCAGTTCGACTTGCACACCCATATTGGCCGCTTGCCAGGCTGCCTCTGAACCGGCCAGGCCGCCGCCGACTATATGTAACTTGGTATCAGCCATCCTGTTCAAATAGCGGCTCGAATACACCTGCGCAAACAAAAACGCCCGCTCTTTAATGTAGCGGGCGTTTCATTTTTGTCCGGACCAGGTCCGATCTGTCTTTTTGTTTATTATGCGGAGTTGCTATTTCACAATAGAGGGGTTCCGCTGTCTGCGCACTCAACGTCCTTTTCTGGCGACGCGTGCGATATCGAAACGGGTAATACCCAGATCGTCCAGTTCACGGTTGCTCAAAGCGCTGAGTTCGTTGACGGTACGGCGATATGCACGCCAGTCATTGAATTTACCGATGATGTCCATAATCGTAACCTTACTTAGTGTTGCTTTTAGCTAGGATCGGGATTGATCGTGCAAGCGACATATAGGCTCAAAACACAATCACAAGTAGATCAATTTTCGCATATCAGTATTGCAATTGCTGCAATGCAGCATGTCAAAAAAACGGCAAAATCAGCTTATGCCCGCGCAATGCCACAATCTGAGAATTTCCGATTCAATTTTACTCGTGGCCGATCAAATCTTGGTAATCTGGTTGTCCGCCAACTGGATGGAATTGACCCATTTCTCGACTTTCCCGAGTATTCCCCATCCAGCAAGGGACACGCAGAGTGGAGTAAGTATTTGTTGCATTGCGGAAAGGGTTTTTGCATCAAGCATCTGCGTGGTGCCGCCAAGAAACTGAAATACTGTCAATAACAGTAGGCTAACCAAACCAGCTGCGGTTTTCTTGCCATTTAGCAAGCGGCCGATAGTTCTGCCAAACGCGTCGTTGACGGGAAATCTGTGCGCCGGGCTTTTTCTGTATTTGGTGCGAATTTTCGTCTGGCTACATCTGAGGTTGCCTGGCTGCGGAAGGCACATCGCCAAAATCCGTGCATGAACTTCTTCATCCTTGTCGATCTGAATGTGATTGAGATCGCGTCGTTTGAACTGCCGGGCACCGCTTATTTTTCTTGCGCGCGGATCCCATGACCGGAAATTATCGGCGCTGACACCAACAGGCCCGGGTTTGGAACTCGTAGGATCGATGGTTGCGACATAGCCCACCGGTATCTTTCTTGAGGCCAGATGATTTGCCATCAGATTTGCGGAGTTTGCACCGAGCGAATGCCCGACCAAGATCACGGGACCGGCAAGCTTGCCTTTGCGGTAATGTTGAACCGCCTCGGCCTCGGTTTGACGGCGATCAGCCCAGCTGTGAACACTGGCTTCAATTCCCGCGCGTTGCAGTTTCTTTGCAAGTCGGTCGATGCCGGTGGAAAAAACGGTACCTGCCAGGCCCCGGAACAGGTAAGCCCTCATATCGATATCCTTCCTGCCTGATAATGTGCCTGAATTGTTTGAATGCGCAAGCTTGGCAAATTACCGGAACTGCGCCAGCTCATTGACCCATTTTTCGGTCTTTCCGAGCACGCCCCAGCCGGTAAGCGTGGCAAACAGGGTCATCAACAGATCCGAAAGGGCTGCAGCAACTTCTTCGGAACTTGTGGCTTCAGGTGCAAGCAACTCAAGCACGGCATTGCCGCTTTCTGGGAAAATGACCGGGAATAATGTGGTGATCAGCATGCCGACGATCCCAAACCCGGTCTTGCGACCATCGAGTAATGCACCGACCGTATTGCCCAACCACGAGTTGATGGGTGTCAGTTCGGCCTTGTCGGCCCGGACTTTAGGTTTCAATTTGTTCAAAACACCAGACAAGGCTCTGCTCCTGGAGTGGCTCTGCGCTTCTATTTCCCGACTGGTTTTTCCCATCATTTCAATCAGGGCAATGAGCACCGGCAACAGCAGTTCGGCCAGGTTCTTTTTGGCGTGATCATCTTCCAGCTCTGCACCGAACTCCTCTGCATCACAGTCTGGTTCAGTGATTGTTGTCGGAACGCCGCCGGACGCCTCGATTGCGCTCAGAAAGACGCGATAGTGGTTTGCAATCGTACTCCACTTGTCGGTGATATTGACCGTACGCCGAGCACCTTCCAGATCATCGGGACCGCTTTCGGGAAGATAATGACCAATGCCATATCCGTCGCCATTCCAGCGGCCGTCAATCAATCCTTCTATAAGGACCCGCGCCGACAAGTCTGATTCCAGCATCAGATCTGGATTGGATACCAGGTCAATCCCCAACCGGTTTCCGGTTTCTCGATAATTCCTTTCCCAGGTCAGTTGCACATGGCCGCGACCGTAATAGACGTGACCGGCGCTTCCAGGTGCGCCATATTTGCGCCCGGAAACCAGCGCTCGGGCGTGGTGATCTGTCTTTGCAAATCCTTCGCGGACCGGAACCATGAGCGTACCGGTTTCATGGTAGGCAGTCGCCAGCGCATATGCCAGCGCCTTCCTATTGCCATTGCCGAACTCGACAAAGGCATTGAGGATCGCTTCCATCCCGTCAACCTGCCGGCGGTTTAGCCTGCCGCCAAATATTCCGCTGACGGAACTTCTGACAAAATCATAGAAAATCTTCCGCTTCATCCGGCTGGCTCCTTGGTCGGGATCAAATGCCAGTCAGGTTACCGAAGACAGATAATGCGGGGATAGATTAGTAATTGCAGATGTCCGACCCACGGGCTGCGCATTGTTGGTCGACCAGTCCGGTCGTTTATTCCGCCGCTTCTACTTTGCTGGAGTCCGAGCGACGTCCGAGCAAATCCTTAAGGTATTGACCCGTATAGGATTCAGGGACCTGGCAGATATCTTCCGGCGTTCCCGATGCAACCAGCCTGCCACCGCCGTCGCCACCTTCCGGTCCCAGATCGAGCACCCAGTCGGCTGTCTTGATGACTTCCAGATTATGTTCGATGACCACGACAGTATTACCGTTATCGGCAAGCTCATGCAGAACTTCGAGCAGCTTCTTTACATCGTGAAAATGTAGTCCGGTTGTTGGTTCATCCAGGATATACAGAGTTCTGCCGGTCGCCCGCCGCGACAATTCCTTGGATAGCTTGATGCGCTGCGCCTCACCACCAGAAAGCGTGGTGGCCTGTTGGCCAACCTTGATATAACCAAGACCAACACGCCGAAGCGTTTCCATTTTCTCCCGGACCGAAGGCACCGCTGCAAAGAACTCCGCAGCTTCTTCAACCGTCATGTCCAGCACATCGGCAATTGATTTGCCCTTGAAGAGCACTTCGAGCGTTTCGCGATTATAGCGCTTTCCGTGACAGACATCGCAGGTGACATAGACATCCGGTAGGAAATGCATCTCGATCTTGATCAGCCCGTCGCCCTGGCAGGCTTCGCATCTGCCGCCTTTGACATTGAAGGAGAAACGTCCCGGTTGATATCCACGTGCCTTGGCTTCCGGCAATTGTGCATACCAGTCCCGGATCGGCGTAAAAGCCCCGGTATAGGTGGCTGGGTTGGAGCGCGGTGTGCGGCCAATCGGCGACTGGTCAATATCAATGACCTTGTCGAGAAACTCCAAACCCTCGATTGAATCATGCGGGGCAGGGACCTCGCGCGCACCATTGATCCGCCTGGCCGCTGACTTATACAGCGTCTCGATCAGAAGCGAAGACTTTCCACCCCCGGACACGCCGGTCACACAAGTGAAAAGCCCGATCGGAATCTCTGCCGTGACATCCTGCAGGTTGTTCCCGCGCGCGCCCGTAACCCGGATATTTCTGCCCTTTTTTGCTTTCCGCCGACCGTCCGGTACGGATATCTCCAACTCTCCGGTGAGATATTTACCGGTCAGCGAAGCCGGATTGGCCATCACATCCTGCGGCTTGCCCTGCGCCACGATCTGACCGCCATGCAGGCCGGCAGCCGGCCCTATATCGACCAGATGATCTGCCGAGCGGATGGCATCTTCGTCATGCTCGACCACAATGACCGTATTTCCCAGATCGCGCAGATGGCGCAAGGTGTCGAGCAGCCGGGAGTTGTCGCGCTGGTGCAGGCCAATTGAGGGTTCATCCAAAACATACAGGACACCCGTCAGCCCGGATCCGATCTGCGAAGCCAGCCGAATTCGCTGGCTTTCGCCGCCCGAAAGCGTGCCGGAATTTCTCGACAGTGTCAGATATTCCAGGCCGACATCGTTGAGAAAGCGAAGGCGTTCGCGTATTTCTTTCAGCACGCGCTCGGCGATCTCGTTTTGCTTTTCCGAAAGCTGTTCTGGCAGCGCCTCGAACCAGTCTCGCGCCGCGCGGATCGATAGATCGGTAACCTCGGAAATATGACGTCCGGCAATTTTCACGGCCAGTGCTTCCGGTTTCAGCCTGTGACCGTTACAGGCACTGCACGGACTTGCCGACATGTACTTTTCGATCTCCTCGCGCATCCAGGACGAATCTGTTTCGCGCCAGCGCCTTTCGAGATTGCCGATCACGCCTTCGAAGGTCTTGCGGGTCTTGTAGGTCCGCATTCCGTCATCATAGACAAAATCGATCTCTTGCTTGTCAGTTCCGTAAAGAACCGCACTTTTGGAATCTTCGTCGAGATCAGCCCAGCGGTCGGTCAGTTTGAATCCGAATTTCCTGCCCAGTGCCTCAAGCGTTTGTGCATAATAAGGTGAAGGGTTTGATGATTTGGACCAGGGCGCAATCGCTCCGCCCCGCAAGGTCAGCGTATCATCCGGAACCACCATCTCAGCGTCTATTGCCTTTTTGACGCCCAATCCGTCGCAGCTGGGGCAGGCACCAAATGGGTTGTTGAAGGAGAACAGCCGTGGCTCGATTTCCGGAATGGTGAAACCGGAGACCGGACAGGCGAACTTCTCGGAGAAAATCAGCCGTTCATGAGTCTCGTTTTTCGATTTATTGGCGGCTTCACCGCTGGTTTCGCTCGCCGGAAGAGGTTTGTCGGCAAATTCGGCAATCGCCAATCCATCAGCCAGCTTCAGGCAGGTTTCCAGCGAGTCCGCTAGTCTTGCCGAGATATCTTCCCGTACAACAATCCGGTCGACCACGACATCAATGTCATGCTTGTACTTCTTGTCCATCGCCGGGGCATCGGCAATCTCGTAAAATTCGCCGTCAATCTTTACCCGCTGAAACCCCTTCTTCATCAATTCGGCGATCTCCTTGCGGTATTCGCCTTTTCGTCCGCGGACAATCGGAGCCAATAAATATAACCGCGTACCTTCTTCCAGCGCCAAGATCCGGTCGACCATCTGGCTGACCGTCTGGCTTTCAATGGGAAGGCCGGTTGCCGGCGAATAGGGAATCCCGGCCCGCGCAAACAACAACCGCATATAATCATAGATTTCGGTCACGGTGCCGACTGTGGAGCGTGGATTGCGGCTGGTAGTCTTCTGTTCGATTGAAATGGCAGGCGACAAACCGTCGATCTGGTCGACATCCGGTTTCTGCATCATCTCCAGAAACTGCCGCGCATAGGCCGACAGGCTCTCCACATATCGGCGCTGGCCCTCGGCATATATCGTATCGAAGGCAAGTGAAGACTTTCCCGACCCGGATAGCCCGGTAATGACGATCAGCTGGTCGCGCGGCAGGTCAAGATCAATATCCTTGAGATTGTGCTCGCGAGCGCCGCGCACCGAAATATGTTTGGTTTCCGCCATTTAAATCATCCGATAGACAGTTTGCAGCGTCCTGGCTTCAAACCCACCAACTAGCTGTGCAGCACCTTGCTATTGCATGCAGTTCATACTAGAACATAATAAGAACAAATCAACCGCCGCGCAACCACGGCAATCATAATGTGGATAGTTAAAGGCCGAGGGTGCGATTACAAGGTGGATAGGGCATTATGCCACAAATTTTGCGGCGACGGGGCAAACACAAGGCCTCATGCCCTATCAGGAGACAATCATGGCAGGTAGTGTGAACAAGGTAATTCTCGTTGGTAATTTGGGTGCCGATCCGGAAATCAGGCGGACACAGGATGGCAGACCCATTGCCAACCTGTCGGTGGCGACGTCGGATAGTTGGCGTGACAAGAATACCGGTGAAAGGCGCGAGAAGACCGAATGGCATCGCGTTGTCATTTTCAATGAAGGGCTTTGCAAGGTTGCCGAAAACTACCTGAAGAAAGGCTCGAAGGTCTATCTGGAAGGCCAGTTGCAGACCCGTAAATGGCAGGATCAATCTGGCGCTGACCGCTATTCGACCGAAGTCGTCCTGCAGGGTTTCAACTCGACGCTGACCATGCTTGACGGACGTGGTGAGGGCAGCGGCTCTGATTATGGGCGTTCCCAGGTCGGTCAATCAGGTGGTTCGGATTTCGGCCAGTCTGGACCGCAAACTGGCAATGCACCGGCAGGTGAGATCGACGACGAAATTCCGTTTTGATGACCGGAAGATAGCGGCTGTCTTTCAAGGATATACCAACTTCCGGAAACAGTCGAAGTCTACAGGTAGGGCTGATAGTCCGCCCGGCTGACCGATAAAATTCTGCTTGCGCGCATTCTATTCGCGCCCGGCAAGACCTGCCGATGCCTGTCTCGACATGGGACAAGGAACATTAACGCTTCATTATATTGGATTTCGTAAAATTACCGCACCATCACCGGGGTGGCTGCGACTGCTTGGGCTTGGGAATTGATTTCAGCAGAAATTTAGTTGGGTGAACGGGCGAACCATGGTTGATCGGCAACAACCAACCAACAATGAAAACGATGACAGTGTCGACGGTGAGATTGACCGCGACCGGCGTAAACTGATCACTTCGGTCGGCAAGTTCAGTGCCTATGTCGCGCCGGCAACCATCGTTTTGCTGGATGCCGAAACAGCCTATGCCCACAGGGTATGTTCATGGCATCCCCACCCAACGCGATGGCAGCGCTGGCGGTACTGGCGTTGGTGGAGAAGAAACTGCTGGAGAAGACGTCGGTAATCAGATTTCGCGGCGCCGCGCTTCATCAGCCTTGCGCACTTCATCCAGGTGATCCTCCGAACTCTGTACTTCGATATAGAGCCGCTTTACCACCGGAAATCGCTGCTTGATGACGGTTTCCAGGTCGTGGATTGCGTCCTCGACCTTGCCCGCAGTCAGATTGTTCTCGAAATCCAGCGATAGTGCCAGCAACACGTCATTTGGTCCGCGATGCAGCGTCCGGATTTCATTCAGGCTATCGACCACTGGCGTGGCTTCGACAATATTGCTGATGACTTTCACGACTTCGGGGTCTGCTGCTTCCCCGATCAGAAGTCCCTTGGTCTCATAGGCAAGCACAGCAGCGGTTATTGCCAGAATCAATCCGATGCCAATCGAAGCAACGCCATCCAGTTCCGGAATATCAAAAACCTGTGCGCAATAGATGCCGACAAAGGCAATAATCAGCCCGGCCATTGCGGCGCTGTCCTCAAACAGGACGGTGAAGACGCTCGGATCCTTGGAGTCCTGCACGGCCTGCAACCAGCCTTTTTTGCCCTTGGTCGTGGCAAACTCCTTGAAGGCAATCCACCATGCCACCCCTTCGAAGATCATCGCCAGCCCGAGCACAATGTAATTGATGGTCGGATCGACGATCGGATGCGGGTCGAGTACCTTATGAATGCCTTCATAGATGGAAATACCGGCACCAATCGCGAATATCAGGATCGCCACGACGAAAGCCCAGAAATAGAGCTCCGCCCCGTAGCCGAACGGGTGGGACTCATCGGCAGGTTTTTTTGCTTTCCACAGCCCGTATAGCAACAGCCCCTGATTGCCGGTATCGACCGTG
>JANQQM010000106.1 GCA_028289365.1 Salaquimonas sp.
CCGGCCTCCGCTATGTGGAGGCTACAGCCGGACCGGCCTTCCATCGGAGCCAATCTCATGGTTACATAAACGGTGGCTGCGCCATCGGGGTTTCGTCAAGAAACGACATGGTACAGCCTCAAAGGCACAAACCTAGTTATAGTATTCCGACCAAACTTGTGGGCTATAAATACAGTTCTAATGCTCGCCGTACACCTTTAGGCATGCTGGCGGCGAATTCAGATTTAGAGAGGCCAGGTGCCCACGGCGGGGCGCGCTTCGAGTGCTCGCCGCCGTTTTGAAGAAAGAGCGCCTTGATACTACCTAGCGCTCGTGGCCCGCCGTATTTCCAGAGGTGCTCGATATACGACTGTGGGTCGTCATTGATTCCTATGAGATATCTTAAAAGAGCGTCAGCATAGCGTTCGCCTTCAAGGGAAAATAGTAGAGCCTGATCGATTTCGGCAATCAGGTTGTGCGCGCTGGCAAATAATGTCGACATGGAACGGACAGAAGGGGGCTGTCCGGTGTCAAATTCGGCAAGCATGTCGGATATGTCTGTACCTGCGTGACGGGCATGAAAAAACTTCTGTTCGGCCTGAAGGGAGGCCCGCGCCGAAGTGTCCAGTCCAAATTTATTGTAACTGTGAACAATCCGATTTCTCCATGCGACGAGCAAATGACAGGCAGCAACATAGGGCTCTTTCGATGGAGCCTGAAAAATTCTTGCCAACGCCGCAATTCGCTCGGCCACATTGGGACGTCGTTGCAGTACTTCGAGCCAGCTTCCCCGAACATAATCTATATCGGTTTCGGGCAGAATGCCGGGAAGCGCCACGAGAATATTTGCATACCGGTTTAGACCGTCAACCGTAGCGACCAATGCTGTACGCAATACAAAGCCACGAACATCAGCCCATTGTGTTTCGTCGCAGGGTTGACTCCAACCAACTACGAGGTCTTCCGGCATAATCGGCGGTGATTTACGTAAAGTCTCAACACCAACAAGCAGCGTATTCATGTGCCGATTTGCGTCTCCCGCGATTCGTCTAAATGCCAGCAGTGCGGGTGTATAGCAAAAACCGACACCTTGTTTCATCGCCACGCCTCAATGTTGACCATCGCAGTTGGAGTTGAGAGACATCGGCCGGGTGCAACCGAGTATCAGTCCGACAATGCCAAATGGCATTGGACTCCTGCAAGCAATTTCGAAGCGTCTCAATTGAGTTTTTCGACAGGGGTTCGAAGCGATACGGGCGCAACCTGTCTGGTACATTCGAAGGCTCAAGGCGATCGCTCCTCGCTTCCGTGGAAGCCTGGAGCACACTTTTATAAATGGCTCAACCGAGCCCTCTCACAGCATTCATTCGTTTCATGAATATTGTGCGAACCAGCATTTTCGGCTCAAAAACACATATTTTGCGCGCCTGCCCAAAAGCCGAATGACCGTTTTTCGCCGAAAACGGACATTCGGTACCTATTGTATTTCCTTTTCTGTTCAGCCTGTGAAGGCAACTGAAAACATCAGTATTTTCCTCGCCATGCGGACCTGTTTGGCATTTCTACTCTAATGGACTTATTATCCATTTGGCAAATGGGGTGGGGCATGAGACGAGTTTTATTTTTTCCGTTGCTGACCTTGTATTTTTTAACGGTTGGATTCATTGCAGCCGATTTTTATCACATTATCGACGCCCGCAAACTTTTGCAGAAGATGGTAAGTGTTGAAGCGGAGGAAATGTATGTAGAAGCGACCGAAACATGCGTTCAATGCGAAGAGTCTGCTTCCATGAGCAGCAATGTTCGGCGTTATCAACAAAGGGATAATCCACTCGGGTTTGAACCCGTCAGAGCATATCCTGAAGAGTTTCCTTGGCGCCAACATGAGCGTTCTGTCGGTTCACTTAGGGTGAGATGGGCGGCGATTGGCTCTGAGGGCGTGAAAACATTTCCGTGTACTGCTTCAGTCGTTGCTGATGACTTGATAATGACGGCTGGACATTGCCTAAAGCCAGTCGATGGATTGCGCGAGCAGATTGTCGAAATCGACTTTGTACTCGGTTATCTCGATCAGCCTACGGCAAATGTTTTGGGCGTCGATCCTGTAAACCGAGAACAATATCTAAAAAACAATTTTCGTAATTTCAGTGTTGAAATCGAACCGGTCAAATATGGATATGACCCTGTCGACGATAAAGATAGACTTGATGTTGCGTTGCTGCGTGTGGATTTCGGCAACTTAGAAGAAATACCTGAACAAGAAAGACCAGTACCGGTCATGGTCGTAGGCGACCCTCCAGAACTTCAGCAGCGCTTTTACATGTTGCACCACCCTGCTGATGAACCGCTGCTCATTACAAGTTATGATTGTCGTGTTGCAGAAAAAGAAATCCGCGAGCGATTAGATGGATCGGCAGTACGACGAATTGAGAATGTTACTTATGATCGTACGTTTGGACACACCTGCGCCACGTTAGGAGGGAGCTCGGGCTCGCCTATATTCGCTTTCGAAGGCGACTATGTTGTAGGTTTGCACATTCAAGGTGTTCCAAATAATTCAATAGGCGGCGAACAAATCGCTAACGATGAAAACCCAAACAGAGCAGTGCGGATGGATGCGATTGCCGAATGGTTTACATCAGATTACCGCCGTCGCATCGCATCTTTGGCGCAACCAAAACCGTTCACGGACGAGCAACGCGAACATATGGAGCGATATTTGCGCGTATCAAACGCAGCGTTTGAAGATGAAAAATACGGGCTGGCGACAGCTTTCGCGTACAATGCGTTCCCTTCAACTGGGTTTTCTCCAGGAGCTATACCAATTGAAGCGGAGCAGGCCGAAAATGCGCTTTCAATGGCTCTCTTTTTCAACCGAGAACGTCATTCCATTGAAGGCCATGAAGCTAGTGTTCTTCACGCTACCTTTTCACCGGACGGACAGCAAATCGTGACCGCGTCGGATGATAGCACTGCCAAGATTTGGGATTCGCAAAAGGGCACCGAAATAACGAGCTTTGAAGGGCACACGGATCGTGTTTTCCACGCAGGCTATTCGCCGGACGGGCGGCAGATCATAACAGCGTCTGGGGACAGTACCGCGAAGCTTTGGAATGCAGAGACGGGCGCCGAGATCATAACGCTCGAAGGCCATGCCGGTCCTGTTTTACACGCCGTCTTTTCACCTGATGGGACGCAGATAGTAACTACATCTCAAGACGGCACCGCGAAGATTTGGGATGCAGCAACCGGATTCGAAATTGCAAGCCTTGACGGTCACAGAGGCTTAGTTTTGCATGCTGCATTTTCCCCAGACGGGACGCAAATCGTGACCGCATCTTGGGATAGTACAGCCAAACTCTGGAACACGTCGACTGGGGCTGAATTAGCGAATCTTTCTGGCCATAATGATTTCGTAAATCACGTCGCCTTTTCCCCGGATGGCGCGCGCATTGTCACCGCATCTTCAGACAGCACCGCAAAACTTTGGGATGCAGCAACCAGAGCCGAAGTTGCAAGCCTTGAAGGTCATACCGATTTAGTACGCTTTGCCACTTTTTCCCCTGATGGGACGCGCATTGTTACTACGTCTATGGATTACACAGCAAAACTTTGGGACGCGACCACCGCGTCCGAAATTGTAAGCCTTGAGGGCCATACCGGCGTTGTTTGGAATGCCGCCTTTTCCCGCGATGAGGCGCGCATTGTTACCGCGTCTTCAGACAGCACCGCAAAACTCTGGGACGCGACCACCGGCTCCGAAATTACAAGCCTTGAAAGCCATACCGCCAATGTTATCCATGCTGTTTTTTCCTTTGATGGAGCGCAGATCGTCACTGCATCCCAAGACGGCACCGCGAAGATTTGGGATGGGGAGGTTGACGCCGAGATTGCAAGTCTTGAAGGCCATGCCGGCGTTGTTAATCACGCCGCCTTTTCACCGGACGGGCGACAGATTGTGACCGCAGCTGATGATAGCACCGCAAGGCTTTGGGACGTAAGCACGGGTGCCGAGATCGCGCTGCTTAATGGCCATAACGGTTCTGTGTGGCACGCGGCCTATTCTCCCAACGGGGAGCAAATCGTTACTGGTTCCGCGGACAAAACCGCCAAGCTCTGGGATGTGAATACGGGTGCAGAGATTGTGACCCTTGAAGGTCACATTAGCGATGTTGTGCTCGCTGCTTTTTCTCCCGATGGGACACGCATTGTTACTGCGTCTGGGCGCACCGCAAAGCTTTGGGACGCGACCAATGGAGCCGAAATTGTGAGCTTAGATGGCCAAACAGATTCTCTTACCCATGCCGCATTTTCCCCGGATGGGGCGCGCATTGTCACCGCATCTTGGGACGGTAAGGCCAAACTCTGGAACACGTCAACTGGGGCTGAGATTGCTAGCCTTGAAGGCCATATCGCCCCTGTTGTGCACGCCGCTTTTTCACCCGATGGAACGCAAATCGTGACCGCTTCTATGGATTACACAGCAAAACTTTGGAACACGTCGACGGGAGCAGTGATAGCGACTTTTGAAGGCCATTCCAGCGATGTTAATCACGCCGCCTTTTCTCCAGATGCAGCGCGGATCGTGACCGCGTCTGATGACAACACCGCGAAGCTATGGGACCGAGAGACTAAATCAGCAATCTCTAGCCTTAATGGACACACCGCCCCGGTTAGGTACGCGGCTTTTTCCCCCGACGGCTCGTTTATCGTAACTGCGTCCAAAGACAACACGGCGAAACTTTGGAACGGAATGACCGGTGCTGAAATCGCAAACCTTGACGGACACACCGCTGAAGTTTTGCTTGCCGCCTTTTCCGCGGACGGGGCACATATCGTGACCGCTTCTATGGATTACACAGCAAAACTTTGGGATGCCCCATTTCTCGGTCCTCAATTGTTTAAAAGTGCCGAAGAAAGACTACAGCAAACTGGTCGAATTAGTGAAGCCGGCAAAGTATTTATCTCAGCTGCTGATTGCTGGGCATATGAAATTCAGTGCTGAGATTTCTATGCTTTGATGGCGCGATGAACGAATGTCCTTTTTGGGCCAATTGGTCTTGCCCTGATTTCGTGGACACCTAGCAAAGGGAGTATGATCTCCCAGGAGGTGTCAGATGAAGAAACCGAAGCCGTACAAGCGTTACAGTGCAGAGTTCAAGAAAGAAGCGATCAGGCGGGCGAATGAAGAAGGGACAACCGATCAGGCCGTCTGTGACGAATTGGGCATCAGCACCAGACAGTTCAGACGGTGGCGGGACGAGATTGAAGTCCTCGGCAAAGATGCTTTTCCCAGCAAAGGTCAAACGCGCAACGAAGAGATAACGCAGCTCAAGCGCGAACTCGCAAAAGTCAAAAAGGAACGCGACTTCTTAAAGGAAGCGGCAGCGTACTTCGCCAAGGAATCGAAGTGAAGTACGCTTGCTCACCAACTTACCAAGAAATTTTTACTTTACTGGTCGGGAAACAAATAAAGTCCGACGTAATTGATCGCAACTTCGGCTGCAATTTTTCTTCTGTCAGAATGATGAAGAATCTGGCAGGCCGAGTACTCCCCAATTGTCATGGTACTTGTCGAGCCACCCCGCTCGATACCGATTAACAATAGTAATATTTTCTGGCGTGACGGGATTTATGCTTGAGTAGTCAGGTAGAAGTCTACGAACACTGCTATCATTGTGTGGTTTCCCACCTCTTCCAGGGGTTGAGAGCCAGGCTCGATTGACGAAACCCCGATGGCGCAGCCACCGTTTATGTAACCATGAGATTGGCTCCGATGGAAGGCCGGTCCGGCTGTAGCCTCCACATAGCGGAGGCCGG
>JANQQM010000107.1 GCA_028289365.1 Salaquimonas sp.
CGCGTAAAAGTCATCACGCCTTTCAATGCCGACAACTTCCACGGCGCGCAGGGCATCAAGTACCCGACCCGGCCCCACGGGCAATCCGGCAGCCCGGAGTGTGCGTGCGAAATGGACGATATTGACGGCGAGCTTGCCGACTTCACTCTGACTTTTCACTATCAATGGGTTGCACTGCCAGTGTTTATTTCACTCTGAACTTCCGCAATCAATCTACCTGCTTCGCTTCCCTGAATTTTAAGAATATCGTCCTGATATTTCAGCAGGGTACCAAGCGTATTGTTGATGGTCTCTGGATCGAGAGAAAGAGTATCAAGTTGATTGAGTGCCTGGGCCCAGTCGATCGTTTCCGCAACTCCGGGATATTTAAACAGATCCATCTGGCGCAGTTTCTGGACAAATCCGACAATCTGCCGGGAAAGTGCTTCGGGAGTGTCGGGGGCTTTGATCGTGAGAATTTGCAACTCCCTTTGGACATCCGGATAATCAACCCAGTAGTAGAAACAACGCCGTTTAAGGGCATCATGTATCTCGCGCGTGCGGTTGGACGTAATCACGACAATGGGGGGTTTGGCCGCCTTTATGCTACCGATTTCCGGTATTGTAATCTGGTAGTCAGCGAGAATTTCCAGGAGATAAGCTTCGAAAGGTTCATCGGCGCGATCCAGCTCGTCAATCAGCAGAACCGGAGGCTCTCCGTTTTCATTGAGTTCCAGTGCCTGCAGAAGCGGCCGTTTAATCAGAAACCGGCGATCGAAAATATCATTTTTCATACCCCCGGATTGACCGGCAGCTTCGGCCATCCGAATTTCAATCATTTGGCGCGAATAGTTCCACTCGTAAACCGCGGAGGAAATGTCGAGGCCCTCGTAACACTGAAGACGTACCAGCGGGCGATCAAGAGTTTCCGAGAGGACTTTGGCGATTTCCGTTTTGCCAACCCCGGCTTCACCTTCAAGAAACAAAGGCCGTTTTAAAGACAGGGATAGATAAACAGCCGTCGCCAGGCTGCGGTCGGCAATATATTTCCCTGATGCGATCAGTTCCAGGGTTTCGTCGACATTGCCGGGCATATCCTGTTTCATAAACACTCCTAAGCGCAAAAAAGCTTTTTCAAACTCGCATGAAGTTTCATCGAGATTGTGTTCACCACCCCGCAAATTATAAACCGATGGCCTGGTCGTGGGCACAAATGCGGCGAGCAATCGCAAGATAGACTGATACGGGATTCAACTCTATCTGGTTGGCGAACAAATAGAAAACCTCATACCCGAGTTTCGTGCATGAGGTTTCCTATCAGCCGGTAAGCCCTGGATATTCGTCAACCTGCTTTGGCGACAGCCCGTTTGGCCATCACGGTTATCAAATGCGAACGATAGTCGGATTCAGCATGAATATCCGAAGCCAGGGAACCCGGGTCAACAGAGATGCCGGCAATGGCATCTGCTGAAAAATTGGCTTTAAGGGCGCTTTCCATTTCCGGCACACGGAACACCCCGTTCTGCCCGGCCCCGGTAACCGCGACGCGCACGTCACTGTCGGTGGCGGAAACAAATACGCCTACGAGGGCATAACGCGACGCCGGATTTGCGAATTTCACATAGGCCGCTTTCGACGTGGCGGGAAATTTGACAGCGGTGATAATCTCTCCCTCATTCAAGGCCGTTTCGAAGAGTGCCGTAAAGAAATCATCCGCTGCAATCTCGCGCGAATTTGTGACAATTGTCGCTCCCAGACCAAGACAAGCCGCCGGGTAGTCGGCTGCCGGATCGTTATTGGCAATCGATCCGCCTATGGTACCGCGATTGCGCACCTGTGGGTCACCAATGCCACCGGCAAGTTCGGCAAGCGCAGGTATATTGGACTTTACGTCCGACGATTCTGCGACGGCCGCGTGCTTTGTCGTCGCACCTATGCTCACGGTTCCGCCGTCTGCACGAATACCGGCGAGATCCGAAATTCCTGCCAGATCGACGATGTCAGAATATTGGGCCAGTCGCTGTTTCAGTGTCGGCAGCAAGGTCATGCCGCCCGCCATCAGCGCGCCATCTTGCGCCCCGTTGATTTTGTCCGCAGCATCAGAGACGGAATTCGCGATGTGATAATTGAACTCATGCATAATTCGGTCCTCCTAATTTGCAGACTGGCTGGCACTTTGAATGGCGCGCCAAACACGTTGAGGTGTCGCCGGCATATCCAGTTCCGTTACACCGATAGGCGATAAGGCATCCAGAATCGCGTTGATAACCGCGATCGGTGCGGCTATGGCCCCGGCCTCACCGCACCCCTTGACACCAAGTGGATTAAGGGGGGACGGAACGCATTCCGTTCCCAGGTTTATATTCACCAGATCATCAGCTCTTGGCATGGCATAGTCC
>JANQQM010000126.1 GCA_028289365.1 Salaquimonas sp.
AGGCCCAGTAATATAGTCAGCGCACCCGCGATCAATGCAAGATAGCCGGCGATCTTGTGGGTCCACTCAAACACGATACGCCGCGGCGTCATGTCATAATGGTCACCGCGCATTTGTCCCCGTTCATCCGTAGGACCGCCCTTGGTGCCACGAAGCAGGCCAGAGGCAAATTGCAGCAGACAGAGCCCGAATACACTCCAACCAAGATAGCGGTGCAGCCAGGCTGTTTCGGTCAATGAGATCGCAGGTATCGCGCTGGTGAAGATCAACCAGATACCGGCAATACTGAAAACCAAAGCAAGCGTTTGGACAATCCGGTGAGTATTCCACCACATTTGCGTATCGAGCGTTTCCGGCCAATTCTGACCAGGCCAGACCTTGAAATAGCGTGCGACCAAAATTCCGATCGGCACGAATACCCCCCAGGCAAGGACCATCAATCTGCCATGCCACGAAATTGCAAATCCGACGTCGTGCCCCCTGGTCGGGTCAATAACGCCCAATAACCAATCAAACATAAACTAGCCTTTTACTGCGCCAGCGGTCATTCCCGTAATAATCTGACGACTTGCGACAAAGGTAAATATTATAGGTGGAACAGCCAGCAGCATTCCCGTAGCCATGATGACACCCCAGTCAATGTCATATTCGGTAATCGAATTGACGATGGTGACCGGTACGGTCCGGGAGCCCCTGTCTGCAATGGAATTTGCTAACAAGTATTCGTTCCAGGCGATGCGAAATGTAAATATTGAAGCAGCAGCAAGGCCTGGCTTGATGACAGGCAATACCACAAGGAAAAATGTCTGAAACGGGCCCGCACCGTCCATTCGGGCCGCCTCTTCAAGCTGTATCGGTACCTGTACGATAAAGCTTTGCAATATCCAGATAACAAAGGGTAGATTCATCGCGACATATACGAGAATGATACCCGCAAGCGTGCCATCAATCTGGTATTGAAAAGTCCAGATTCCGAAAACCGGAACCAACAGAACCGCCGGCGGGACCATGCGCATGATCAGGGTGGTTATCGAAACCGTATCGCGACCCATGAACCGGAACCGGACAATTGCATAAGCAGCCATACAGCCGATGACCAGCGTTAGCGCTGTCGAAACGATTGCGACGATAAGCGAGTTGATCAATGCCCGCCCGAAAGTCGGATCGCAATAATCGACGTGCGCAGGCTCATACCACAAAAGGTTACACAAGGCCGTTTCATAATTGCGTATCGTCGGTACGAATAGCAGTCCCGAAGTGTCTGACATGATGTCGACATTGAGCTTCAGCGAAGTCGTGAGCATCAGAAATATCGGGCCGATGGACATGATAACCAATGCGACCATCAAGGCGAGGAATGCGGAATTCTGGGTGCTGCTAGTCCTGGCAGACATCATACATCTCCTTCAGCAGCTGCGCGCAGGCGAGCGGCACGCGTTTCCTGGATCTTGTTGTAAAAGAACATGATCAACGTCAGAACAAGCAGCATTATCAAGAGCACGTTTGACATCGCGGCAGCCTGTCCGAGTTCTCGAAACTCCGAGGCAGTGCGCGAAATTCTCAGCGCCAATATTTCGGTTGAAAGACCCGGTCCACCATTTGTCAGGACCAGAATGACTTCCAGAACCTTGAAAGCGTCGATAAGGCGCAGCAGCAGCGTGACAATCAGAACCGGCATCATCAGCGGGAGTTTGATGTGCCAGATCTGTTGCCAGCCGGTCGCGCCATCGATTTTTGCCGCTTCAATGGCTGAACTTGGAAGTGACTGCAAAGCTGCCAGTGAAAGAATGAAAATGAACGGTGTCCATTGCCAAACATCGGCGATGACAACTGATGCAAATGCCCAACTACCGTCGGAGAGCCAGGGAATGGGTTCAAAACCCATCGATTTGAGCGTCCGGTTAAAGATGCCGACCGTAGGATGGTACATGTAACGCCACATCAGGCCGACGACGATGGGAGCGATCATCATTGGGAGGATGAATACGGTGCGCAGAACACTCATGCCCCTGATACTGCGATCAAGCAGGAGCGCGAGACCTACGCCCGCCAACATTTCGAGAAAGACAACAAGAGCAGCAAATTTAATTGTAACGACAAAACTTTCGCGGAAGCTCTCATCACCCAGCAAATTGATGTAATTGCGCAATCCGATGAACTCGGCTTCGCCTATGCGCTGGCTGGGGTTCCAGTCCAGAAAACTGGCATAGACCATGTAGCCGATCGGATAGAGCAGTGCGAAGACCAGAACAGCGAGCGCCGGCGCCAAAAAGACGTAGGGCGTCAGACGATTTATGTTCGCGGTTTGCATGATTGTTGACCGGGTTGCCTAGTTTTCAGGTGGGTTGCAATGAAAGGTCCGGGCCGACGGTATGCAAAGTATTGGGTGCCGGCCCGGTCCCCGGAAGAATGAGTTAGTTCCAGGTGTAATATCCAGCCTCGTCCATAATGGCCTTTGCGCGTTCTGCAACACCATCAAGGGCTTCCTGTGGATCGAGGTCTTCCGTCAATACCTTGGACATTGTCGTACCGATATCGGCGTTGATCTTGCCCCAGGTCGGGATGATTGGACGCCAGTCAGGATCGGCATATTTGAGTGCCTCACCAAAGGTTGCCGAATAAGGATATTTCTCGTTCAGTTCAGCATCCTGATAGGTGGAAAAGCGTGACGGGTTTCCGCCTGCCATGGCAACCAACTTGTCGCCTTTTTTGGAGGTCAGCCACTGCATCAACAGGAAGGCTGCTTCCTTGTTCTGGGAGTTCTTTGGAATGGCAATGCCAAATCCACCGGTCTGGCTTCCGCGCCGCACGCCTTTCGGATGCATTGCATAGCCGACTTTCCCTGCGACAGTCGACTTGTTGGGATCTTCAAATCCCGCAGCAAATGCGATGGAATCCATGAACATCGCTGCCTTGCCCTGTTGGAATGCAGCCGCTGCCTCAGCCGGTCCAAACGTGGTGCCGCCTTCCGGTCCGCAATCAACGATTGTTTTCAAAGCATTTGCTGCTGCAACGCCTGCTTCATTGTTGATGATCGGTTCCCACTTTTCATCAAAGACACGTCCACCGAGGGGTGCCAAGTGAAGAAGATAGGCGTGGCTTGCCTGGTGACCAGAGGCTGCACGGGAGGCCATTCCGCCCATTCCGGGCTCCAGCTCAGGTATCTTACAGGCAATTTCGAGCAGCTCGTCATAGGTCTCCGGAACCTTCAGGCCATGCTTGTCGAAGATGTCCTTGCGATAGGCCAGCACCGAGGTCTCAGAACCATACGGAATGCCAAACAGTGAACCGGTCTTGCCGGGCAGATAGCCCTTGGTTCCGCCAGCAACGCCGATATTTTGTACATAACCGTCAATCAGATCCTCGGCATCGTAGGCTGGATCAGCGAGTTTGGGATCCATGTAGAAGCGGGCCAGATTCTCGAGCTGGTCAGCAAAGACATAGTCCGCCTTGGAAAAGACGACATAGGCAATCATGTCATAATCACCGTCATCCTTGGTCAGTTCCAAGGTCTGGCGTTCACGCATTTTCAGGTATTGAAGCTGGTCGACCTCTACTTCAATGCCGGTTTCCTTGGTGAATTCCGGCAAGACTTTCATCATCGCATTATAGTGCGGATGAGCCGGTACGTTGATGACAAGCGTGGTACCCGCATATTCATCGTAGGGGCCGGAAAATGCCGCCCCCGCAGTAACCAGAAGCGCCACTGCGGTGCTTCCCATAAGTTTTATAAATTGTTTCATATTTTCCTCCATTTAAAGCACTTTACTTTCTCAGATACACAACCCCGACTCCGTGTCGAAGACCATGATTTCATCCGTCAGCACCCCGAAGGTGCGCACGGAACCCGCCTTCACAGGCGAATTACTTTCCATTTCCACGAGCAGTTCCTGGTCACCGCATTTCGTTACCAGCACCGATTGGGCGCCCAGATATTCGGAAACGCTGATCTTGAGTTCGATTGGTGCGCCACGCGATGCATCGGACGAAAAGGATGATGGCCGAATGCCCAGCGTAATGTTTGGCGAAGAATTGCCTGACAGGCGTTTGGCCTGTTCTGCGCTTAGCGGCAGCAGGAAACCGTCGCCCCGGACCCAGAGCTTGTTCTTTTCCTCGACCAGTTCACCCTTGATGAAGTTCATGGTCGGGCTGCCGATAAATCCGGCAACGAAGATGTTTACCGGTTTCTTGAATAGTTCCTCGGGCGTTCCCTGTTGCTGGATAACACCTTCATTCATGACAACAATGCGGTCGCCGAGCGTCATCGCCTCGACCTGGTCATGGGTAACGTAGACCATGTTCTTGTCGATGGTGTTACGCATTTCTGCCAGCTCGGTCCGCATCTTGGCGCGCAGCTTTGCATCGAGGTTGGACAGCGGTTCGTCAAACAGGAAGGTACCGGCATCCCGCACCATGGCCCGGCCCATGGCCACGCGTTGACGCTGGCCGCCCGACAATTCGGCCGGTTTGCGCTCCAGCAGATGGCCAATATTCAACAGGTTCGCTACTCGCTGGACCTTTTCGTCGATTTCAGCTTTGGGTACTTTTGCGAGGCGTAATGCGAATGACATGTTCCGCGCAATGTTCATGTGCGGATATAGAGCGTAGTCCTGAAACACCATTGCGATGTCGCGCTGCTTGGGCTCCAACTGACCGATCGGCTTGCCGTCGAAGTAGATTTCGCCGCCGGACAAGGATTCTAACCCGGCCAGAACGCGCAATGTCGTTGATTTGCCACATCCCGACGGGCCGACGAGAACCGTAAACTCGCCATCATCCAATTTCAGATCGAGTGGCGGTAAAACCCTAACGTTTCCATAGGCCTTTTCGACCTTTTCGAATAGGATTTCCGGCACTGCATTCCTCCTGCTACAGAATATGTTATCGATAACTAAATCATGGTTGTGATCTAGACGAAAGGCGGTCGGTAGGCTAACAACGTTAACGTTAACGTTGTTGTTTGATCTGGCGAGCCGCCAAAGTCTGCGACAATGCATTCAAAAGCTTGGGGAAATACCGAAGATGAAACGAAGCAGATCGCGCAAGAAAGGCGACATCCATGCCATCGCAAAGGAAGCCGGCGTGAGCCTGATGACAGTGTCTCGGGCGATGCGCGGCGTGGAGGGTGTTTCCGAGCAGCGGCGTAAAGAGATTGTCTCGATTGCGCGGCGATTGAACTACGTTCCCAACAGCAATGCCAGGGCCCTGGCATTGGACAACGCGAATCTGATCGGTGTTTCGCTGCCTAACCTGTTTAACGATGTATTCGCCGATGTGCTGAATGGCATGCGAGGTGCTATCGAATATGCGGGCTATTCCAGCATTGTCGACACGACCGATTACAGCAGCAAGAACGAGCTAGCCTGGTTGGAAAGATTGCTGACCTGGCGCCCGGTAGGCGTTGTGCTGACAGGCGTGGATCACGATCCGGCGTTACGGGAAAGACTGCAATCAGCTGCCATCCCGACGCTTGAAACCTGGGATTACAGCGCAGATCCGATCGATATTTGCGTTGGTATCGACCACCGAGAGGCCGGACGACAGATCGGCGAGTACATTGTTTCGCTTGGTTATCAGCGGCCGGTCTATATTGGTACCAAGCCTGGGCGCGATCTACGGGCCGAAGACAGGGCGGCCGGTATTGCCGATGCGTTTTCTGCGGTCGGTATCCAACCGGTCCCGAGAATTGCTGCGCCGGATGCCAGTAATTTCGAAATGGGTGCAAGGGGATTTACCGTCGCATTGGAAGGTTACGCACCGGATGTGGTTTTCTTCTTGAGCGACCACTATGCGGTCGGCGGATTGATGGCAGCTACCAAGATGGGAATTTCCGTGCCGGATCAGATCGGCATAGTCGGTTACAATGATCTGGCGATCAATGCCATCCTGCCGCAGCGGCTGACCACTGTCCGTACACCACGGCGTCAGATGGGTATCATGGGCGCCCGCAATTTGCTGGCCAGGATCAACAATGTACCTGTGGAAAAGGCAATTGCGCTTCCTGTAGAGGTCGTGATTGGCGACACCACAAGACAACAATAATTGTTTGCTGGGCCCACCCTAAATCAATCCCATCGCGTGACAGGGCAGCAGGTTTGGGCGATAGTCGGCCGATGAATTTCCAAGAATTGAAAACTACGCAACAATCCCCATGATTATCCCAAGCTACAACATAATGCTCGTCATTGCGTCGGTGCTTGTGTCGATCATGGCTTCCTATACGGGGCTCACACTGACACGGGGTATTTCAGAGCTTTCGGACCGACAACGTAAATTCATGATTGTGCTGGCAGCAATGGCGTTAGGCGGCGGCATTTGGTCAATGCATTTTGTTGCCATGCTGGCCATGTCCTTCCCGATTCCGATCAGCTATGGTGCGGCCCACACCCTTGGCTCCGCGCTTATCGCCGTTCTGATGTGCGGGATAGCGTTCCTGATACTGCACTATTCCGGGCGCAGCTGGATCCATATCATCGTCGCAGGCACGATTTTGGGTAACGGCATTGTCGCCATGCATTATGTCGGGATGTCGGGTATTCGCGGCTGCCTGCCGATATTTTCCCCGATCGGCGTTGTCCTGGCGATCGCGGGGGCAACGATTACCGGAATAATCGCACTTCGGGTTTCTTATGCGGCACGTTCCACGCAAAGGATATTGGCCGGCGCGGTGATATTCGGCCTATCGGTCGTATTCGTGCACTTTGTAGCGATGTACTGGACCCAGTTTGAAGCGATACTGGTTCGTGTACCGGCGACTCCTATAATCGATAACGGGACGCTGGCGTTGCTGGTCATGCTGTCTGCCTTCGTCATTTGCGGAATGTTCCTGCTGACATCGGCCAATTTGGTTTTTGCAAATACCGGCAGCATCCCGTCCGAACAGCATGACCTGACAACGAATGGAGAGACGACGCCCGCGCCATCGCTGGCGCATGGCGACCATGCTGAATTACCGGCCAGCCCCGAATTGCCCAGATTGCCTTATGAGCGAGACAAGAAAACCTACTTCATCTCCTGCGATCAGGTCGTGGCGATCCGGGCTGACGGTCATTATACTCAGCTCTACACCAAGGATGAGAAACTGTTTTGCCCGCTGTCAATTTCTGATGCCGAAACAAGGCTTCCACCGGAAATATTCTTGCGAACGCATCGAAGCTATCTGGTGAACATTAACGCCATTGTCTCGTTCGAACGTCACAAGGACAACGGAATGTGCCAGTTTGACGGGGTGACTTCGCTGAAGGGTGCACCGGTCAGCAGGTCCTATGTCCCGGTCGTCAAGGAACGGCTCGGAATCTGAGCATTCGCATTTCATGCAGCTAATTCGCAATTCGTGCACGCGCAAACGTCGATGACGCCTGCGCGCTGGAGACCCGCGTGAGCTAGCGCAATTATATGGATGTAAATGCGGATCCGAAGAAAACGAAAACGGTCCGCCTCTGGGAGGAGCCATATGATACCAGGATCATTTGAATATCACCGCCCTGATTCCGTCAGCGCAGCCGTCAAGCTGCTTGCGGAGCATGGCGATGAAGCGCGCGTGATGGCAGGAGGCCACAGCCTTGTGCCGCTGATGAAAATGCGGATGACCGATATCGATCACTTGATCGATCTGCAGGCAATCGGAGACCTGAAGGGGATTTCGGTTGATGGCGGCAAGATCCGCATTGGTGCGCTGACAACGCAGCACGAACTGATCAACGACAAAGGCTTGGCAAAAGCCGCACCGATCATTCACGAAGCGTCGCTGCAGATTGCGGATCCGCAGGTTCGCTATATGGGAACAATCGGCGGAAACGTCGCCAATGGTGATCCAGGCAATGACATGCCCGGCTTGATGCAGTGTCTTGATGCGACCTATGAAGTTGAAGGTCCGAGCGGCAAACGCGAGATTAAAGCCCGCGACTTTTACGAAGCTGCCTATTTTACCGCACTTGGCGAAGATGAAATTCTGACTGCCGTCGAGTTTGACGCGCCGAAGGGCGGTTATGCCTATGAGAAGATGAAGCGCAAGATCGGCGACTATGCGACCGCGGCTGCCGCCGTCCTGATCGAAATGGATGGCGGAAAATGCACCTCTGCTTCAATCGCGATGACAAACCTGTCTGATACGCCGATTTACAGCGAGGCTGCCGGTCAGGCTCTGGTCGGATCTTCGCTTGGTGACGACGCTGTAAGTGCAGCCGTCAAGGCAATGGATGAAGCGATCAATCCGGCCGAGGATAATCGCGGCCCTGTCGATTTCAAACGTCACGTGGCCGGTGTCATGCTGCGCCGTGCAATTGCACGCGCTGCTGAACGGGCCTGAGGAATTTCAAAATGAGCAAAATACATCTGAAAATGAAAGTGAACGGCAAGCAGGTTGAGACACTGGCCGATTCACGCGAGCTACTCATTCATGTGCTACGAGAAGAACTTGGAATAACCGGGCCGCATATTGGCTGCGAAACATCGCATTGCGGTGCCTGCACCGTCGACATGGATGGAAAGTCGGTCAAATCCTGCACCGTGTTTGCCGCCCAGGCTAATGGCGCTGATGTAACAACCATCGAAGGTCTGGGAACACCCGACGAACTGCATGTGCTGCAGACCATGTTCAAGGAACATCACGGTCTGCAATGCGGGTTCTGCACGCCCGGCATGATCACGCGCGCCTATCGGCTGCTGCAGGAAAATCCTGATCCGACCGAAGAAGAAGTTCGGTTTGGCATGTCCGGCAATCTATGCCGCTGCACTGGTTACCAGAACATCGTCAAGGCGATACTTGCCGCCGCCGCTGAAATGAATGCAGCCAAGGAGGCCGCACAATGAACGAGATGATCCCCCCGAAAGAAGAACGCGCCGAAGCACTAAAAGGACTGGGAACTTCCCGCAAACGTGTCGAGGACGCCCGCTTTACACAAGGCAAGGGCAATTATATCGACGATCTGAAACTGCCCGGCATGCTGTTTGGCGATTTCGTACGTTCGCCCCACGCCCATGCGCGGGTGAAATCGATCAATGCCGACAAGGCAAAAGAGTTACCCGGTGTCGTCGCCGTTCTGACCGCTGCTGATCTGAGCCCGCTCAATCTGCACTGGATGCCAACGCTTGCCGGTGATGTTCAGATGGTGCTGGCAGACGGGAAAGTCCTGTTCCAGGGCCAGGAAGTCGCCTTCGTCGTGGCCGAAGACCGTTATATCGCAGCCGATGCCTGCGAACTGGTCGAGGTCGAATATGAAGAGCTTCCGGTGGTTGTCGATCCTTTCAAGTCGCTGGAAAAGGACGCGCCGGTTCTGCGCGAAGACCTTGAGGGCAAGACTGAGGGCGCCCACGGGCCGCGCAAGCACCACAATCACATCTTCACCTGGGAACAGGGCGACAAGGAAGCAACCGAATCCGTTGTCGGTTCCGCCGACGTGGTGGCCGAGGAGATGGTTTACTATCACCGGACCCATCCCTGTCCGCTGGAAACCTGTGGCTGCGTTGCGTCAATGGACAAGGTCAATGGCAAGCTCACCGTGCATGGTACATTCCAGGCACCGCATGCGGTGCGGACAGTCGCTTCGCTGATTTCAGGCATTGCCGAGCACAACATTCGCATTATCTCGCCGGACATTGGCGGCGGATTCGGTAACAAGGTTGGTGTCTATCCGGGGTATATCTGTTCCATCGTTGCCTCTATTGTTACCGGGGTTCCGGTGAAGTGGGTCGAAGACCGCATGGAAAACCTTTCGGCGACGGCCTTTGCCCGCGACTATTGGATGAAGGGCAAGATCGCCGCGACCAAGGACGGCAAGATTACCGGCCTCTGGTGCCATGTGACAGCAGATCACGGCGCGTTTGATGCCTGTGCTGACCCCAGCAAATATCCGGCAGGGTTCTTCAATATCTGCACCGGTTCCTATGATATCCCGACCGCCTATTTGGCCGTCGACGGGGTCTATACCAACAAGGCGCCGGGCGGCGTTGCTTATCGTTGCTCGTTCAGGGTGACGGAAGCTGCCTATTTCATCGAGCGCATGATCGAGATCCTGGCGATCAAGCTGGACATGGATGCAGCCGAATTGCGTGCAAAGAACTTTATCGGCAAGGAGCAGTTTCCTTACCAGTCAGCACTTGGCTGGGAATATGATTCCGGCGACTATCACACCGCCTGGGACAAGGCGCTTGAAGCGGTCGACTACAAGGGATTGCGGGCCGAACAGGCCAAGCAACTCGAAGAGTTCAATGCCGGCAAGACGCGCAAGCTGATGGGGATCGGATTGGCATTCTTCACCGAGATTGTTGGTGCCGGACCGGTCAAGAATTGTGACATTCTGGGACTTGGCATGTTCGATTCCTGTGAAATCCGCATTCACCCGACCGGATCAGCCATTGCCCGGCTTGGCACGATCAGCCAGGGCCAGGGCCATGCGACCACGTTTGCGCAAATCCTGGCGAGTGAAATCGGCATTCCCGCGGATGACATCACGCTTGAAGAAGGTGACACCGATACCGCGCCTTACGGTCTTGGTACCTATGGCTCGCGTTCAACGCCGGTTGCCGGTGCTGCAACTGCCATGGCGGGACGGAAGATCCGAGCCAAGGCGCAGATGATCGCCGCCTATCTGCTTGAGGTACATGATGACGATGTGGAATGGGATGTCGATCGTTTCGTGGTCAAGGGCGCACCTGAAAAGTTCAAGACGATGAAGGAAATCGCCTACGCGTCCTACAACCAGGCAATCCCGGGCGTGGAGCCGGGTCTGGAGGCAGTGAGCTACTATGATCCGCCGAACATGACCTATCCGTTTGGCGCCTATGTCTGTGTCATGGACATCGACGCAGATACCGGCGAAGCGGAGATCCGTAAGTTCTATGCGCTGGACGATTGCGGAACCCGCATCAATCCGATGATCATCGAAGGTCAGGTGCATGGCGGTGCAACGGAAGGCTTTGCGATCGCCATGGGACAGGAGATGGCCTATGACGAGCTCGGTAACGTCAAGAATTCCACATTGATGGACTTCTTCATTCCGACGGCCTGGGAAACGCCGCATTATGATACCGATCATACAACCACCCCGTCGCCGCATCATCCGATCGGCGCAAAGGGTGTCGGTGAGAGCCCGAATGTCGGTTCGGTACCTGCCTTCTCCAATGCAGTGCACGATGCGTTCCGTACATTCGGTCTGACGCAAACGCATATGCCGCACG
>JANQQM010000128.1 GCA_028289365.1 Salaquimonas sp.
CATTCTGATCCAAATGTGAAAGCACCCGCGGTTGAACTGCATGATGGATTGGAAGCGCATAGCCAAAACCGTTTTCCCAGCCTGAAGTTTGATCTGATGGGATTGAATAACGGTTTTTCTCCGTTTCTGGGTGCGGGTTTCTACTACAAGACGTTTATGTGGCCGGCCGGTTTCTGGGAGAATGTCTACGAACCGATTATTCGCCGGGCAGCCGGCTTGGGGAAACTGTCCGCTAGCGACGATCCCGATCATTATGAGCGTGCCTGGGCCTATTGTGATGTGCTGGTGATCGGGTCTGGCCCGGCAGGATTGCAGGCGGCCCTTACCGCAGGCAGATGCGGCGCACGGGTTATGCTGTGCGAAGAGGATTTCATTTTCGGAGGGCGGCTCAACAGTGAACGAATGGAGATTGCCCGGGTAAGCGCAGTCGATTGGGTTGGCAAAGCGGTCGACGAACTGAAAAAGATGGACAATGTGAGGCTCATGGCGCGCACCACCGTCTTCGGCAGCTATGATGACGGTACATATGGTGCAATTGAGCAGTTAAATGGTGGGACCGGCAAGGGGTCTGCAAATTCGTCGCGTCAATGTTACTGGAAGATTGTTGCCAAGCGGACAGTGCTCGCGGCTGGCGCCATAGAGCGTTCGATTGCCTTTGGTGACAATGATCGGCCGGGCATCATGCAGGCTTCCGCGGTCAGGACCTATGTGAACCGGTTTGCCGTTGCTCCGGGCAACTCGACTGTCGTCTTCACCAATAATGACGATGGCTGGCGAACTGCCCGGGATCTGTTTTCCGCCGGTTGCGAGGTGGAGGCAATCGTGGATTGCCGGCCATCGGAAGAAATCGGCGAAGTACGCCATCAAGCTGGCGACATACCGATTTTTACCCGATCAACAGTTATCGGCACGGCGGGCAGGCTTGGCTTGTCATCGGTTACGATACTCAATGCCAATGGCCGCAGGTTAAAACTTCCGGCAGATTGCCTTGCAGTTTCAGGCGGCTGGAACCCAACGGTGCATCTTACTTGTCACCAGCGCGGTCGCCCGGTCTGGAATGACAGGCTTGCCGCCTTCGTTCCCGGTGCAGATACCCCTCAAGGGATGGTTGTTGCAGGCGCTGCAAACGGTGTTTTTTCAACGCATGGGGCGCTGGCACAGGGTACAGAGACGGCCCAGAAGGCGCTAGAGGATCTCGGCTTCAAACTCAAAAGAAGCGTGATCCCGGACGCTGAGGATGCGCCTTATTCAATCGCGCCGCTTTGGCATGTGAAGGAATCGAAAGGCCGTGCCTGGCTGGACCAGCAAAATGATGTGACCGTGAAGGATGTCGACCTGTCACGCCGCGAAGGCTTCCGAAGTGTCGAGCACATGAAGCGCTATACGACGCTCGGCATGGCGACTGACCAGGGCAAGAACGCAAATGTGGCAGCCCTTGCAATCCTGGCGGAGAGATCAGGGAAAACGATACCGGAAACCGGGACCACAATCTTCCGACCACCCTATGTTCCGGTGGCACTGTCGGCATTTGCCGGGCGAGCCTGCGGTAATGCCTACCGACCCTTGCGCCTGACGCCTTCCCATGATTGGGCGAAGGAGCAGAACGCGGCATTTACCGAGGCCGGACTGTGGCTGCGGGCGCAGTGGTTCCCCAAGATTGGCGAAAAGACCTGGCGCGAGAGCTGTGACCGGGAGGCGATGGCGGTTCGAAAATCGGTTGGCGTTTGTGACGTTTCGACGCTCGGCAAGATAGACGTGAAGGGCAAGGATGCGGGTAAGTTTCTGGATCATCTTTATTGCAACATGATTTCGACACTCGAGGTCGGAAAGGTTCGATATGGATTGATGCTGCGTGAAGACGGCTTTGCGATGGATGACGGTACGGTCGCGCGGCTGGCAGAAAATCACTATCTGATCACGACGACCACCGGCCATGCCGGTCATGTGATGCAGCATGCAGATTTTTGTGCGCAGGTGCTGTGGCCTGACCTCGATGTCCATCTGGTATCGGTCACCGATCAATATGCGCAGTTCGCGATTGCCGGGCCAAACTCGCGTGCCGTTCTGGAGTTGCTGCTGGATGACAGAGAGGTGATATCTGCCGAGTCGTTTCCGTTCATGGCATGCCGGGAGGTCAGCATTTGCGACGGGGTGCCGGCACGTCTGTTCCGGATTTCGTTTTCCGGCGAGCTTGCCTACGAACTCGCCGTCGATGCGTCCTATGGCGATTCCCTTATTCGTACGATTATGCGGGCCGGGATGGAATATGAGATTACGCCCTATGGTCTGGAGGCGCTCAATGTGCTGCGTATCGAGAAAGGCTATCCGACAGCGGGAGAACTGAACGGTCAGACGACAGCAGGAGATCTCGGACTTGGTCGAATGGTTTCGAAAAAGAAGGACTGTATTGGAAAAATCATGTCGCAACGGGAAGGGCTGACAAGCGACGAGAGAATGGTTTTTGCCGGGTTCAAACCCGTTGATCTTGACAATGAATTTAGTGCCGGAGCGCATTTTATCGGCAGAAACCGGGAGGCCGAAACAGCCAATGATGAAGGCTGGTTGAGTTCGGCCTGTTTTTCTCCAGCGCTTGGGCATTCGATCGGATTGGGCTTCATCAAGCGCGGAAATGAACGTCAGGGTGAGATAGTCAGAGCTGTTGATTTGTTGCGGGGCAAGGATATCGAGGTAGAAATCTGCGCTCCGCAATTTGTCGATCCGCAAGGGGAACGTGTTCGTGTCTGATTTTGTGCTCACTCGAAAATCGGGACTTGGTCTTGCGGAACCTTTGATCGAAAACTGGGAAGGGTTCTCCTTGGCGGAGATGGAGAACGAACCCAAAACCTGGATTTCGATATCGGGGGATCCCGAAAAATTCAATGCTGCGGCAAAGAAAACATTATCCTGTGAATTGCCTGAAACTGGCAGATTTGCGATCGGAGGAACTGCAACGAAACCCTGCCGGATCGCGGCTGCCGGGCCCGGCCAGTGGTTGCTGATCGGATATTCGGGAAAATTTCCGGCGGCAATGAAGAAGCTTGCGGCAATTACCGATCAATCTGATGGTTGGGTTGGTTGGAGCATGACAGGCGATAAAGTCCGGACCGTGCTTGAAAAGCTGATAGGGCTGGATCTGCATCCATCAGAATTCACCGGCGGGCGTGCAGCGCGCACCTCGCTGGAAGGCATGTCAGCGATCCTGTTGTGCGAGGATGCTGAGGCAAATCAGTATGCAATTTATTCTCAGCGATCCTATGGGCGTAATTTTGCCGAGAGAATTCGCCCGGCCGCCTATAGCGCGTGCGGAGAGCAGATACAGGATGTACAGAATGGCGATTGAGGCGCAGTTATCTGCCGGACACGTCAAACTCGTTACCGTCACATGACGCGTTTACCCCGCTATTCTGTGCGGCCGGACGATCCGGAGTTTTTCAACGACCCGTATCCATATTATGGAGAAATGCGAAAGCTTGGCCCGGCAGTTTATTGGGAGGCGTATGACAAGATTGCCTTTTGCGACTATCAACCGGTCAATGCAATCTTGCGGGATCGCAGATTCGGGCGGGAAATTACCCATGTGATGAGCCGTGAGGCGGCCGGGCTGGAACCAATCCGGGATCATCTGACTTCCTTTTACGAGTTCGAAGCCCGTTCAATGCTTGAGCGCGAACCGCCAGCCCATACTAGGTTGCGCAATCTGGTCAATCGGGCCTTTGTCTCCCGCAGAATCGAATCCATGCGTATGCGCATCGAGAGGCTTGCACACGCATTAATCGATGTGTTCGAGGAAAAGGGCGAGGTAGATCTGCTGCCTGCCTATGCTGAGAAAATTCCGGTCATTGTGATTTGTGAACTTCTGGGTGTACCGACCTCGATGTCGGATCAATTGCTGGTGTGGTCGCATCGGATGGTGGCCATGTATCATTTCAATCGAACTCGCGAGACGGAAGATCGTGCCATTGAAGCGATGAATGAATTTTGCGGGTTCATTGGTGAGTATGTCGTGGAACGAAGCAAATCGCCGAGTGATGATTTGATCAGTACTCTGATCGCCGCTTCCGAAACCGGTGATGCTCTCACCCATGAAGAACTGATCAACATCTGCATTCTGTTATTGAATGCCGGTCATGAAGCGACCGTTCATGCGCTGGGGAACGCGATCAAGGCGTTGATTGAAAATGAAGTGGACGTCGCGTCCTTGTTTGATGATGGCCAGTTGGAAAACGGGATCGTCGATGAATTGTTACGGTTTGATCCGCCGCTTCATCTGTTTTCGCGCTACGTGCTGGAAGACCTTGAATTCGATGGTATTGAGCTTATGAAAGGTCAGAGTGTTGCACTGCTGCTTGGTGCGGCAAATCATGATCCGAAACGATATACAGACCCGGATAGGCTGGATTTTGCACGGGGCGGGGCAGGGCATCTGGCATTTGGCGCCGGTATCCATTTCTGCCTTGGCGCGCCGCTGGCAAGACTGGAAATGGCGATTGCGCTGCGAGTGCTGTTCGAGCGTTTACCGAAAATAAAGCTTGCCGAAACACCCCGCTACAGAAACCAGTTTCATTTTCATGGTCTGGAAACATTGCGGGTCAGTTGGTGACATTTGCACCACACGTCCGGGGCAGCTTGAAGAATTCAGTTGATCTATCAGCAGCTTGCTGGTTTGCTGACTGGTTCATGAAGCATGAAAGAACATTATGAAGATCAGCGAATCCTGCGCAATAATTACTGGTGGTTCTTCCGGATTGGGTGGCGCAACGGCAAGAAATTTCGTCGCAGGCGGTGCGAAAGTCGCAATATTCGATACCAATGTAGCCAAGGGCGAGGCGCTTGCCGCCGAATTCGGTGAAGACGGCCTGTTTGTCCAGACGGATGTGACGAGCGAGGAGAACCTCAAATCTGCGATCAAAAAAACGCTTGATCAGTTCGGCAAGATCAGTGTCTGCGTCAATTGCGCGGGGATCGGAGCTGCGCAAAAGACAATGGGCAAGGAAGGACCGCATTCGCTCGGTCTTTACAGGACGGTGCTGGACGTCAATCTCACCGGGACATTCAACACGCTGCGCCTGGCGGTTGAAGCAATGGAAGAAAATGAGCCGAATGCGGATGGCGAACGGGGCGTCATCGTCAACACGGCGTCTGTTGCTGCTTTTGACGGCCAGAAGGGGCAGGTCGCATATTCTGCCTCGAAAGGCGGAATTGTTGGAATGACCTTACCGATTGCACGCGACCTTGCCTATTACGGCATCCGGGTATGCGCGATCGCACCGGGTCTTTTCCTGACTCCGCTATTTGAGGGTCTAGGCCAGGAAGTTGTGGATTCGCTATCGACCCAGGTCACCTTCCCGAAACGGCTGGGCGATCCGGCAGAATTTGGAATGCTTGCCCGAACGATTGTTGAAAACCCGTATCTGAATGGTGAAACGATCCGTCTGGATGGCGCAATCAGATTGCCTTAGCCTGACCTGATTGCGGCAGATCAAGCAGCAATCGCAACATCGCGCTGGTCGGATCAGCCAATCCATCCACGACATTCATGTGATGTCGGTCGGGCTCTTCCACAACCAGGGTGCTTGCGCCGAGCCCTTTCCAGATATTGGCCAGTAATGCGTTCTGCCGGATGAACTCGGAGCGTTCTCCGGCACCCACCCAGCAGATGAGTTTGGTGCTGGGCAAGGGGGTATGAAGTGCTGGGCTTTCGGCAGCGGCCTCGGCCTTATCCATCTTCAGCACTTCGTTGATTTCCAATTGAAGAAGCGAGCGTAGATCATGAACACCGGAAATCGACATGACGCCGTCAATGCGGTGTTGGACATCTTTCGGTAGCGGGCTGTCGGTGCAAACCATTCTGGTGGCAAGATGACCGCCTGCAGAATGGCCGGCGAGATGGATTTTTCCTTCAAAACGTTTAGCGACTGCGACTATGGCCTGGGCGATTTCGGTGGTGATGTCGCGAACTCTCACATTCGGACAGAGGCTGTAGCTTGGCATGGCGACCGCGAACCCATTGTGCAGGGCGCCGGTTGCGAGATGGGAAAAGTAAGAATTGTCAAACCGCATCCAGTATCCGCCATGGATAAAGATCATGACATCGCCACTGGCATCTTGTGGCAGGAACAAGTCATAGACGTTGCGGTCTGCCGCACCATAGGAAATTCCGGCTTCGATGCTGCTGTTTGCGGGCGGGCTTTTCCGGAAGGAATCTGCTGTCGCCTGCCATCGATCGGGATAGCTCTCACCGTCGGGAACGTTCGGAATGTTTGCATAGGCATCATCCCAATCGTCAATTTTGTGGAAATACATCTTACGGTCCCATATTTTTTGGTGGATTAGCCAAACTCACAAGTGCGATCTGAGTCAAGCTGTCAGTCTTGCCGCCTGGCCGGGATGCAATTGCGCCAGCTATCCTTACGAAATTATCTGAGATAGATTACTTCCCCAGCTTACCAGATCCCGAAAATGCAGGAGTTGGCACCGTGGATGAAATAATTGCACAACGCCTCGAGATAGAGGGAATTTCCTTAACCGATCCGCCCAAGCCGGTGGCATCCTATGTCGGTTTTGTCCAGCATGGTGATCTTGTTTTCATATCAGGGCAGCTACCGCTGCGAGACGGGGAATTGGCTTCCGCCGGGTTGCTGGGCAGGGATCTGAATGTTGAAAAGGGTATGCAGGCGGCGCGGATTTGCGCAGTCAACCTTCTCAACCAGTTGAATGTAGCCTGTGAAGGCGATCTTGGTCGCGTCGAGCGATGTATCCGGCTTGGCGTATTTGTCGCTTCAGCACCCGAATTTATCGATCAGCCAAAGGTCGCAAATGGTGCATCGGAGCTGATCGGATCGATATTTGCGGATAAGGGCGCGCATGCCCGAGCAGCGGTTGGGGTCGCATCCCTGCCATTGAATGCAAGTGTCGAGGTCGAAGGTATCTTCGCGATTTCCTGATACTGATCCGTCCGATTAAAGCAGATTATTACCTGAATTTTTGAGAATTGCTTTCGTTTTGCTTTCATTTGTTGTAAAACGAAACCCCTTTGGCAATTTGTCCGGATTGAGGGCCGGGCAAGGAAAATCGCGTATACACCATGCTCATTAGTCCAAGACATAGTGAAATACTAAAGCTCATTCGCCGCCATGGCCGGGTGACGGTGGATGATCTGGTAGACCGGTTTTCGGTGTCTTCCCAAACAATCCGCAAAGATTTGGAAGCGCTTTCCAGGCGCAATCAGGTCATGCGGTTTCATGGCGGTGCCATGCTTCCCTCCGGCGTGGTCAATCTGGAATATGAGAAACGTCGGCAGTTGGCGCACGCCGAAAAAGACACGATTGGCAGAGCGGTAGCGGAGCTGATCCCAGATAATGCTTCAGTGTTTTTGAACGTCGGTACGACAACCGAGGCTGTCGGCAATCACCTCCGGGGCCATAAAAACCTGATGGTGATTGCAGATAATGTCAATGTTGCCAATGTTTTAAGAGTAAATCCGGGATTGGAGGTGATCATTGCCGGCGGAGTTGTTCGTAGCAGTGATGGGGCAATCGTCGGTGAGGCGGCGGTTGATTTCGTGCGCCAGTTCAAGGTCGACTATGCGATTATTGGCGTGTCAGCCATTGATCGTGATGGTTCACTGATGGATTTCGATTTCCGGGAAGTGAAGGTCGCCCAGGCGATCATGGCCAATGCGCGCAATATCGTTCTAGCCGCAGATTCAACAAAGTTCGAGAGGACTGCGCCTGTTCGGATCGCCGGAATAGAGGAAGTGGACTTTTTTGTTACCGATCATTGCGGCAATGAGGAAGTACGAAAAATCTGCGAAAATTGCGATATCAGATTGATCGAAACCCAAATCTGACTGAAACTGATATGAGGAAATATCAGTCTTGCTATTGACAGTCGCATAGGTTTCGTATCACATTCGTTTGGTTTCGTTTTAATGAAACTGATTTTACCGGATGCAAACTTAGCTGGCATTGCAGCCGGATTGAGGAGAGCGGCATAGGGAGGGCATCGGTCGAGGCTGATGCAGATCGCCGCGCGGGGAGGACATGGCAGACGCATTGCTACCAATATTGCGTTTGATTTCTGCGGTGAACGCCTTTGTTCTA
>JANQQM010000134.1 GCA_028289365.1 Salaquimonas sp.
GTTTGACGACGTAGTCGATTTTCCGATTCCGCCCTTACCATAGACTGCAAACACCTTGGCATTTTCAATTTCAACACGGGGGTCGAGCTTGACCTGAACACTACCTTCACCGTCCAGTCCGGGAGGCAGGGGACGGTTCTTGTCCTTGAAATGTGAATTTGGGCCGAGAAGATTCATGCTGATTCCACACCTTCCAGTCGGTCTTCGAGTTCTTCATTCGCCTTTTGCAGCGCCGCGAGCGTTTCATCATCTGGCTTCCAGAAATCTCGCTGGCTGGCCTCGATCAGGCGATTTATCATGCGTGATGATGACGCTGGATTGAGATCGGCCAACCGTTTTCGCATTGCATCATCGAGCACAAATGCTTCGCTCAATTCCTGGTAAACCCACGGCGCCACCTGGCCGGTTGTCGCGGACCAGCCCATCGTATTGGATATTTGATTTTCGATTTGGCGAACGCCCTCATATCCATGGGCAAGCATGCTCTCATACCACTTTGGATTGAGGGAGCGCGTCCTGGTTTCAAGTGCGACCTGCTCACCGAGCGTGCGTACCTTACCTTCTCCCTGTGTCTGATCGGAGATGTAGACCGGCAGTTCGTCACCATTTTTTGCCAGCGAGACTGCCTTGGTGATTCCACCGAGCGTGTCGAAATAATTGTCAATCGTGGTGACGCCGAGTTCGATGGAATCGAGATTTTGATAGGCAAGGTCGACGTGGCCAAGCACCGTTGTCAAAAGCTCCGTTTGTTTGGTCGACACTCCCTTACGGTTGATCGCAAAGCTCTTTCGATTGGTGTAGGTTGCGCCTATTTCCTCGTCATCAGTCCAAGCGCTGGAACCAATCAGGTAATTAACGTTCGACCCATAGGTTCCTTCACCATTCGAAAAGACGCGGTAGGCTGCATCTTCAATGGAACAACCATTCTTCGCTGCGAACGCCAACGCATGCTTGCGGATAAAGTTTTGTTCGACCGGCTCATCGGCTATCGCGGCCAGATAACTTGCTTCGGCGAGCATGCTTGCCTGGATTGGAAGTAGATCCCGGAAAATTCCGGACAAGGTCATGACGACATCAATCCGGGGGCGCCGCAATTCGGCAAGTTCCATGAGTTCTGCGCCGCAAACCCGATTATAGCTGTCCATCCGCGGTCTTGCCCCCATAAGAGCAAGGGCCTGGCCAATCGGGCCACCGCCGGATTTGAGATTGTCGGTTCCCCACAAGACCATTGCAATTGTTTCGGGTAGTTCGGAACTGGTCTCTAGGTGTCGGTCGAGCACTTTGGCGGCCTGGCGCGCGCCATCCCGAATTGCGAACGCGCTGGGAATACCGAACGGATCAAATCCATGGATATTCCTTCCGGTCGGCAACATCTCAGGTGTTCGGATCAAATCGCCGCTCGGTGATGGACTGACAAAACGACCATCGAGCGCAGTTATCAGTCCATCCAGTTCTTGATTCTGGGAAAGATGCTCGTTTGCCAAAACGAGCCGGGAAATAAGTGCTGACGATTGATTTTCATCCATCGTTTGTTCAATTGGCTCTCCCTCGACTATGCATCTTAGGAGCGAAGGTTCGGGCGTCTCATCCTCAGATGCATCAGCAATCTGGCTCAGCATTTCCAAACGTTCTTCTATGTTCATCGGTTTCCCGATGACATGCAGCCCATTGGGGATAAGCGAATATTCAAGTTCGAGTACAGAAGCGGTAAGTTTGTCGATATATTCTTCCCGATTGTCCTTCTGCAAATTGTGAGCAAGTTCGAGCTGTTCGGCTTGAGCAACAATCAGTTCAAATACGCTTGCCCGTTCTGTTGTTTCCTGCGGACTTAAATTACGCAACCGGTCAAGCGAAGCCTTCAATTCGTTCAACCCTTTATATAATCCAGCCTGACTTACAGGCGGTGTCAGGTAAGACACCAGGGTCGCTGCGGAACGTCGCTTGGCGATCGTCCCCTCAGATGGATTGTTGGCGGCATAGAGATAAAGGTTTGGTACGTCGCCGATCAGGCGCTCTGGCCAACAATCTTCCGACAGCCCCACCTGCTTGCCGGGCATAAATTCAAGCGCGCCATGGGTTCCAAAATGTAGAATCGCATCGGCGGCAAAATCTTCTCTGATATATCTATAAAATGCTGAGAAGGCATGTGTCGGTGCAAAGCTCTTCTCGAACAGCAGGCGCATTGGATCACCTTCATATCCAAAGCCTGGTTGGACCCCGATCAGCACATTGCCAAATTGTTTGCCAAGAATGAAAATTGATGAGCCATTCGAGAATTCTCGTCCTGGCGCAGAGCCCCATTGGGCCTCAATCTGAGCAAGATGACGCTCGCGCATTACATGATCATCTGTCGAGATCAGAGTGTGGACATTTGCCAGCGCACCATAATGCTCTGCATTCCCTTCCAAAATTGCCTTGTGCAGCGCCTCCGGAGTATCCGGTAGTATTCCGACTGTGTAGCCTTCATCCTTCATGCGCTTCAGGGTTGCGTGCAGCGATTCAAACACTGAAAGAAACGCAGCTGTACCCAAATTCCCGCTATTAGGCGGGAAGTTGAAGATCGTGATTGCGATTTTGCGGTCTGCCAGTTTCGCTTTGCGCAGTGCGACCAGTTTTTCGACACGCCCAACAAGTCTCGATACTTGCTCTGGTTGGGCCGTCATCTTTCTATCATCTGCACTTTCCTGGCGTCCGCCAAACACGATTGGGGCGATTGCACCATCCAACTCCGGTATTGCCACCATGATCGTTGTTTCAATCGGCATTAATCCGGCGTCAGATTGCGCCCAGCGCTCTAGTGTCTGAAACTCGGTGACCTGGGCCGAAACATACGGAACATCAAGTTTTTCAAGTATTTGTGCGGCAGCTGATGCATCGCTATATGCGGGGCCGCCGACCAGCGAGAAGCCTGTCAATGAGACCAGTGCGTCAACGGTTGAATTGGAATTATCGTCGATCAAAAATTCTTCGATCGCAGGCCGCATGTCGAGACCGTTGCAGAAAATGGGAACGACGTCGAAGCCCTTTGCCTCGAACTGCGCTATAACGCTATCATAGTGGCCAGTGTCGCCAGACAGGATGTAGGATCGTAATAGCAGCAGACCTACCTTGCCCTTAGCATTCTTTTGAATTGGCAGGTCTTTTTCGGATTCAGATACGCGATTGGCGAGCGAAGGATGGTAGACGCCGGATTCTGCATAGGCCACCGGATCTTTGACTGTCAACGAGCCCTTCAAACTCGATCGCTCACCGGTCGAATAACGATTGACCAGCATCCTCACCATATTGGCAATATTTTCCGGGCTGGCTGCTAGGCGGTATTGAAGCGTCAGGAAGTATGCCCGAACATCTTGTGCAGTGCCTGGTATAAACCGAAGCAATTTCGGCAGACGGCGCAACATCTTCATCTGCCGCTCACCAGCCGTCTTTCCCCCGGCATTGCCCTTTTGGCTGGAACCGCGCAATTTCTTGAGCAAAGCAATCGGCCCGGATTGCTCTCCGTCCATCCGGAACCGGCCCATCGCAGTGTTTTTCATGATTTCGCCGGCGGACATGCAGCAAACCATTGCATCACAATGATCCCGCCGAGCTTCCAGGTCCGGCAGGATTGCCTTGACGTGTTCCTCGATGAAAAGCATGGAAGTTATGATGATGTCGCCATTTGCTACGTCATCTCGACATGCCTGTAAGCTGGCTTCGTTATCATCCCAATCTGTTGCTGCGTGCACACAAAGTTGCAATCCCGGCAACTCCCGCATCAACTCGAAACGAGCCTCGTCGACCGCACCAGACATGTGATTGTCCAGCGTTATTAGAACCACCTTTACAGGTGTTCTATCATCGGCTGAAATGCGATTTCGCTTCATAAAGCGTCTCCATCGATATCTCAGCTAATCCCAGCTCGGCAGCGAATTTTTCCGTATTTCGTCTAGCTTTGCCGCGCACAAAGAATGGAATTTTCTTCAATTCTCTTTCTGCATCCGGCTGCCATTCAATTTTGCCTTCACCATTTTGGCCTTGCGTCGGCTCGCCGTGTTGCAGTTTCTCCAGAGATTTTTGTCTCTCGTTGTTGGATGCATGACCAAGATGCGATGGGCCCGCCTCGTCATTGAACTCAAAATCATCGCGGAACATGTTTAGGAGATGCTCCTCGAGGCCCATAGTCAGTGGGTGTACCAGCGTGTCGAACAGGACATTTGCGCCCTCGAAACCCATAAACGGTGAATAACGGGCCGGATAATCCTGAACATGAACGGGTGCGGAGATCACCGCGCAGGGTATTCCCAAACGCTTGGAAATATGCCGTTCCATCTGCGTGCCGAGAACTAGTTCCGGTTGCAGCGATCGAATTTGTTCTTCGACTTCGAGATAGTCTTCAGTTATTAGCGCTTCCAATCCATATGCTGCTGCTGCTTCGCGCATATCCCTTGCAAATTCGCGCGAATAGCTTCCCATACCAACGATTTCGAAACCCATTTCCGTCTTGGCTACTCGGGCCATGGCAATGACATGGCTTGCATCACCAAACAAAAAGACGCGTTTGCCGGTAAGGTAGGTCGAATCAATCGATCGCGAATACCACGGCAACCGGCTTTCGATTTGGTCAATAGGATCAGCATCTTCGATACCAGCCACATCTAAGACTTCCCTGACAAAATCCCTCGTAGCGCTGACGCCGATGGGGATTTTGCGGGTGAATGGTTGACCAAATGTGCGCTTCAGCCATTGCGCTGCGGTCAATGCAATTTCTGGATATAGCAGGACGTTGAAATCCGCTTGCCGCAAAGCAAGAATATCATGCACACTGGCGTCAAGCGGTGCCACGACGTTGACCGTGACGCCAATTTTCTCAAGTAAACCAACGATTTCGGTAACGTCATCACGGTGCCGGAAACCCAAAGCTGTCGGTCCCAAAATGTTGCAGCTCGGCCCCGCATCTTTCGCTTGCATTCTTTCAGCACCCTGTGGCGCAAGCGCCCGCACAACCTGATAGAATGTTTCAGAAGCTCCCCAGTTTTCTTTTTTGGAGTATGAAGGTAGTTCAAGCGGAATGACCGGGATAGGCAATCCCAGTGTTCTGGAAAGCCCGCCTGGATCATCCTGAATGAGTTCCCCGGTACAGCTGGCTCCGACGATCATCGCAGCAGGTTTAAATCGGGCCTGCGCATCGCGCGCTGCGTCCATAAAGAGCTGTGAAGTGTCGGCGCCCAGATCACGTGCTTGAAAGGTTGTGTAGGTCACCGGTGGACGATGCTTTCGACGCTCTATCATAGTGAATAGGAGGTCGGCATAGGTATCACCTTGCGGTGCATGGAGAACGTAATGTAAATCGGTCATTGCCGTCGCAATACGCATTGCACCCACGTGGGGAGGTCCTTCATAGGTCCATAGCGAGAGCTTCATGGCCTACACCTCCAACCGCGTTCTGCGATTTAGCGGACGGGCAAAAAGTTCTGCCAAATCTCCTGCCTGCTCATAACCCTGGATAGGGGTGAAGACGAGCTCGATAGACCATTTCGTTGTAATGCCCTTTACTTCCAGCGGATTGGCGAGACCCAAACCGCACACCGCTATGTCAGGACGCTCTGACAGGCAACGATCCAGCTGCACATCAACATCCTGGCCCTCACTGACGACGACGTTCTGTGGTAGGGCATCAAGTTCTGGCGCCATGAATTTGGTGTTGAGATATGGCGTGCCGATTTCGCTGGGTATCATGCCAAGTTCCTGGTGAAGGAACCTGGCTAATGGGATCTCCAGCTGCGAGTCCGGAAAGAAAAAGATGCTGCAGCCTTCGAGTCTTTTACGATGGTTCTCGACAGCGCGTTGAGCACGCATTCTTGGCGCTTGTGTCACGGTATCAAACAGACTTGGTTCCACACCAAATGCTTCTGCTGCCACACGAAACCATTCCGTCGTACCGTTCGCACCCAGTGGAAATGGTGCCGGCAACATTCTAGCTCCGGCCGCCTCAAGCGCTCTTGCGGTATCAGAAAGGAACGGCTGTGCAAGTATGAACACTGTATTTTCACCAACTGCCGGCATATCGTCTGCCAGTCTCGCAGGGAGAAAACGTACCGGGCCGATTCCAAGCTGTTCAAATATCCTGGCAAACTGGTCCTCGACAACATCTGAAAGGGCCCCGACCACCATCAGTGATGCTGGAGCTCCTTCAGGTTCAGGTGGTAGATTGGGGACCAGTGATGCCAAGCATGCATCTTCGCCTTGGGTAAATGTTGTCTCGATACCGCTGCCGGAATAGTTTAGAATTCTGACGCCGGGCGAATGGATTTTTGAAAGCCGGTGCGCAGCTCGCGAAAGGTCAAGCTTGATGACTTCTGACGGGCAGGATCCTACAAGAAATAGCAATCTGATTTCCGGACGCCGTTCAAGTAGTCTTTCAACGACAACATCTAGCTCGTCGTTCATGTCTGCAAGACCGGCAAGGTCCTTTTCTTCCAGGATTGCTGTACCAAAGCGTGGTTCTGCAAATATCATCACACCGGCTGCGGATTGCATTAGATGAGCACAGGTCCGCGAACCAACGATCAGGAAGAATGCATCCTGAATCTTCCGGTGCAGCCACATAATGCCGGTCAAGCCACAAAAAACTTCGTGCTGCCCACGTTGGCGAAGAACTGGCCTCTGCCTGCAGCCTTTAAACTCGGGAACTCTAATCTCCTCGCGTGTAAGACTCATACCGTCACCTCGCGAGTGATCTCAGTAATATTGGTATGGGCAGATTTGTCGCTTTGGGCATTGTCGTCCGAATCCAAGCGTACAAGATTTGTTGAAGGGAACTGCTTGGCCTGGAGACGAGCTGCTCTAAGCTTGAGCAAGAATTGCGTCGCATTGATGAAATAGGCCGCATAGGCACCAAGCGCGAGCCAAAGCAGGCCAGTAGGGGGTAACCATCCGGCAAATAACGCAATCAGGTAAGCGGTATGAAGCGCCAGAACCAGTATGCTGAAAACATCTTCCCAGAAGAAACTTTCAGCGAACAAATATTTATCAAAAACCACTTTTTCCCAGATCGACCCGGTGATCATAATTGCGTATAAAATCAATGTCTTAAGTACTATTGATGTCGTCGCAGCGAAATATCCTTCGCCAGTCCGCAGCGTGTAGACAACCAAGGCAAGGGAAATCAGAAAAACGATGAACTGAAGTGGTGCAAGAATACCCTGCACAAGGGTCCATTTTGTTGCATCACGTCGAGCGCGTTCCGACGGCGTGTAGAGCGCTTTTTTGCTCTTCTCAAACTGCCCTGATTTTGCCCTAGGGTTAGCCACGTTTGGCTTTCCTCCCCGCACAACTGTCGGCGCGTGTAAAGTTGAATTTACAAAAAAAATGTAAAACTGATACGGCAATGTTGTCAAGATAACTTGACGTAAATAATATTGGACAACATAATTATGGGACAGTGCGTGCCAATTTCGTATTGGCAGTTAGGTGAAAAATTTTGATTGGGAGGTATCATGCAGGAGGGTCTGGGTTCCCCAACTGGATTGAGTACAGAGGATAGCCGGCAGCATTCAGCAATTGCAGCAGATTGCCTCTATCAAAACATGGTCCGCGATCTGGACGGGTCTGATCTGACCCGGGGCGAAGAAGCGCAAATCGGGGTCGAATCTGTTGTGAAATTTACCCAATTGATCTTGGATGGAAATGGCAAACAAGCAGAACGCTTTATCGATAAAATGATTGCTGACGATGTTCAGGCAAACGAAGTTCTGGGTAACATGTTCCCCGAATCCGCCCGCTTGCTCGGTCAGAAATGGGTTGATGACGAGTGTTCGTTTGTCGATGTAAGTCTCGGTCTTGCAGCCATGCACCGTTTACTTCACGCTTTCAGTCCGTTGCTCACGGAGGAGGTATCGCTCGTTGAAGCTCAACCCATTGTATTGATAACTCCAATCCCTGGCGAGCAGCACATATTCGCGGCTTCATTGCTAGGCGAATACTTTCGCGCTTCAAGTTGGATTGTCCACTCGGGAATCAAGGCTGATTGGTCCACCTTGGTTCGCCAGGTGAGCTTTGATTACTTCGATGTTGTTTGCGTAACGGTCAGCCACTTGGACAAAATTGACGATTGTTTCGGACTAATTAGTGATCTGCGTAAAAACTCGCAGAATCGACATATCGCTGTTCTTGCCGGAGGACCGCCATTTCAAGAAAATCCAAGCCTTACCTCCAAAGTCGGCGCCGACGCCACGGCATCAGACGCGATGGAGGCTGTCGAAGTGGCAAATAAAGTCATTCTTTCAAGAGCGTGAGAAGCTAAGGAGCTGTTCATTACCTGACACATTTTTGCGTATAGTGAGGTTGACATTTGTCTTCTAATTTAACATCAAACTGGGGAATACCGCGGATATTGGCGGCCGCTGATTCGTGGTCTTTGGCCGATGAATATGAGCTCGGAAGCAAATGCAATTGGATAAAACTGTGTCACGCTCGCCTTTGACGAAATTCGCCAATGCAGATAGCAATTTCGGCGATATGGATGCCGAGCATATTGCACAGCTCTTGTCATGCGCCTCCGATATCGTGCTCATTGTGGACTCAAACGGTTTGATCCAGGATGCTGCCTTTGGTGAGGCGGTAGGCATCGACGTAAACGCCGGTGACTGGATAGGTAGAAAATTCTCCGATATCGTCACCAAGGAATGTGAGACCAAGGTTCAGGACATCATTGGTAACGCTCTGGCCGGTAGGAGCGTAAGGCCACGAGAGATAAATCATCTTCTTGCGTCGGGTAAGGAATTACCCGTGAGGTATTCGGCTTCCAAGCTAAACAATACGGGCAGTGTGATTGTTTTTGGACAGGATATTTCGAGTATTTCTATGCTGCAGCAGAAGCTGATGAATTCCCAGCTGTCAATCGAGCGTGAATTTGCAAGATTGAGGGCAGGCGAGAGCCGATATAGAATGATCTTTCAACTTGGCGATGTGCCACAGATTGTTGTTGACGCCGCGACTTTGAGGGTTTGCGATGTCAATCCAGCTGCCTTGAAAGTGCTTGGGCGGGAACATCGGCGTGTTGACGACGTGAAAGTTACCAGCTTGTTTGAAGGCGGTAATTCGGAACTGTTGGGTAAGCTCTTGAGAGCTGCGGTCGACGATAGTGCCGCCGAGGATATAAAAACAGTTCTTCGGGGTGGTGAAGAAATCACCCTGGCCGTGTCGCATTTCCGTCAGGAACAAAGAAATTATCTATTGCTACGTTTGTCGTCTGATTCCGGCAACGTTGTCGCGTTCGCAAAAGCCGCAGATCGCAAGAGACTGACTGTATTGGACAATATGCCTGATGCATTTGTCATTACAAATGCCTCTAGACAGATAATTTCCGCAAACAATTCGTTTGTAGAACTGCTGAATTTATCGAGTGCGAGCGAGGCCGAGGGCCAGCTAATTGACAAATGGTTTGAAAGGCCGAATGTGGATTTCAATGTCTTGATGGCCAATCTTCGAGAACACGGTTTGGTTCGGCGGTTTGCGACTGTGCTACGAACAAACTATGAGCAGTTGGAAAACGTCGAAATTGCTGCCATCCAGATTGAGCATCACGACGAGTCAGTTTTTGGATTTGTTTTACGGCCAATGTCTGCTGCGCTTGCTGCCTCAGATGTAGACGGACAATCGATATCCCGCTCCGATGAACAGATTGCGAGTCTTGTCGGACATATGCCGTTAAAAGATATCGTGCGCGAGACGACTGAAGTGATCGAGAAACTCTGCATCGAAACTGCGCTGGATCTTACAAAGGAAAATCGTGCACTCGCTGCACAAATGCTTGGTCTTAGTCGGCAAAGCCTCTACGCCAAGATGGGCAAGAGCAAGCCCGAAGAAGACTAACAGCTGAGTGACAATAAAAGATTACACAAATAGTGTCAAATTCTATTGACACTATTTTGCGCCGGTTCTAACATCGGCTCATGTCACAGACACAGGACAATTTGCTCGCATCGAAGCCGCTTTTGAGCAATCGTCCAACTCTGCCGACGATCTTGGAGCTGCTGAAACCAATCACCTGGTTTCCGCCAATGTGGGCATTCATGTGCGGCGCGGTTTCTTCTGGCGTTTCAATTACACAAAATTGGGTTTTGGTTGGTGCTGGAATTGTTTTGGCCGGGCCTTTGGTATGCGCAATGAGCCAGGCGATAAACGATTGGTATGACCGCCATGTCGACGCGATCAATGAACCACTTCGTCCAATACCATCTGGCAGGATGCCCGGATATTGGGGGTTATATATTGCACTGGTCTGGGCATGCCTCTCAATAATTATGGCTGCGTGGTTGGGTCCTCTGGTTGTCGTAGCGACGCTTTTGGCACTTTTCCTTGCTTGGGCATATAGCGCTCCACCGCTTCGACTGAAACAAAATGGTTGGCTTGGCAATGCAGCATGCGCATTCAGTTACGAGGGAATTTCTTGGTTTACTGGCGCTGCAATCCTAATTGGAAGCATGCCGGACTGGCGGATCGTTGCGCTAGCATTGCTCTATAGCCTCGGTGCTCATGGGATAATGACGCTCAACGATTTTAAATCAATTCAGGGAGACACTCGAATGAACATTCGTACGCTTCCTGTGCAATTGGGTGCCGACCGAGCTGCCCGAATTGCCAGCATCGTTATGGCGGCACCACAGATTCTTGTCGTTGCGCTCCTGGCATATTTCGACTTGCCGATGCATGCGACGATCATTGCCGTCCTTTTAATTGGCCAAATTGGTCTGATGGCGAAATTTCTATTGAACAAGAAACGACTTCTTCAGCATCCACGTGAATCGGCAGCATACTATAACGCCACTGGAACCTCACTTTATGTTTTGGGAATGCTCGTCAGTGCATTTGGCATTGGCAGTTTGATGGCATAGAAATGAGCGCGTCAGAATCAATGGGAACTTCGGCACAATCAGAACCACTTTCGTGGATTGGCATAATTCGCCTAGGTCTTGTTCAGACATCGCTTGGTGCGATCGTCGTTCTGACAACTTCCACCCTAAACCGCATAATGGTTGTTGAACATGCATTGCCTGCAATACTTCCCGGAGCTCTGGTCGGGTTGCACTATGCCATTCAGATAACGCGACCACGATGGGGATTTGGTTCGGATGTTGGTGGCCGTCGAACGCCCTGGATTATTGGCGGTATGGCCGTACTTGCTGTGGGAGGAGCCTTGGCTGCTTTCGCGACGTCAATTATGGGGACCAATTTTAGTCTGGGGTTGCTACTGGCAGTATTTGCTTTTGCTTTGATTGGTCTGGGTGTCGGCGCTTCTGGAACCTCCTTGTTGACGCTTCTTGCAACTCGCGTGTCTGCCCAACGCAGACCGGCAGCAGCTTCAATTGTGTGGATCATGATGATTGGCGGATTCGTTGTGACCGCGATCTTTGCCGGTGCGCAACTTGATCCATATTCACCGCAGCGACTAGTCGCCGTTTCCACATGTGTCTCGATAATTGCATTTGCAGTGTCTGTAATTGCGCTCATTGGAGTTGAGGGCAGCGCGAGAAACAGCGAAGATCGTCAGTCTGAAACTACGGTGCCAAAACCACCATTTAAGAAGGCTTTTGCAGAAATTTGGAATGAGCCGCGTGCCCGCCAATTCACGATCTTCGTATTTGTCTCGATGCTTGCCTACAGCGCTCAGGATTTGATCCTGGAACCGTTTGCAGGTTTGGTATTTGGGTTTAGCCCGGGCGAGTCAACAAAGTTAGCTGGGGTTCAGAACGGCGGTGTAATGGCTGGCATGATCCTTGTGGCGATCGCCGGCACCGCAATCGGCGGGCGGGCGCTCGGGTCAATGCGGCTCTGGGCGGTTGGCGGTTGTGTTGCCTCCGCGATTGCGTTTGTCGGACTTACTATTGCTGCACATGTCGGCACCGCATGGCCACTAAAGCTGAATGTATTTTTCCTAGGATTTGCCAATGGAACTTTTGCCGTGGCGGCAATTGGCTCGATGATGGGTCTGGCAAATCATGGTGAGGCCAATCGTGAAGGCACGCGCATGGGCCTTTGGGGCGCGGCGCAGGCGATTGCTTTTGGATTGGGTGGCTTCCTGGGAACAATGGCAGTCGACATTGCGAGAGTGATGATCGGTTCTCCGGCAGCGGCTTATGGCACCATATTTGCGGGGGAGGCGTTACTGTTCCTGATTTCCGGAATGATTGCAGCTCGGATCGCTCCGAAGGCACTCATTACAGGAACAACAAGCAGTGTTTCCCGAAACAGCGGCATTCCATCCCGTCTGCAACCGGCGGAGTAAAGCCATGAGTACCGGGAGATAAAAGTATGAGCAAGGGTATTGAGACGTTTGACGTCGTGGTTGTGGGAGGCGGCCCTGCAGGGGCGACCGCGGCCAATGATCTGGCAAACGACGGCGTTCGCGTGTTGTTGCTGGATAAGGCCGGTCGGATAAAACCATGCGGTGGCGCAATTCCGCCGAGATTGATTCAGGATTTTGATATTCCATCCCATTTGCTCTGTGCTCGGGTGCAATCTGCGCGCATGATCTCACCTGCCAACAAAAAGGTCGACATGCCGATCAACAATGGTTTCGTTGGCATCGTCAATCGCGAAACGTTCGATGAATGGTTACGTGACAGAGCAGTATCAAATGGAGCATCCTACAGGGCGGGGACGTTTGTTGGTATTGAACGTGATAACCACGGAAAAGCTATCGTGGTTTATAAGACAGGCGAACAAGATTCGATTGCCAAGGTGCAAACTAAAATCATCATTGGTGCGGACGGCGCCCGATCTCTTGTTGCCAAACAGGGCTTGCCGAAAGTCAAACCTGTTCCCTGCGTATTTGCCTATCACGAAATAATTGAAGCGCCTGACGTCAATCACACAGGCGGCCTCTATGATCCGACGCGATGCGATGTGTTCTATCAAGGCAAGCTTTCTCCTGATTTTTACGCCTGGGTGTTCCCGCACGGTACTACCGCTAGCGTTGGTGTTGGTTCCGCGCGGAAGGGTTTCTCCTTGCGGCAATCTGTGCGCGAATTGCGTGAAGATACCGACTTACAGGACAAAAAAACCATCAGAAGAGAGGGCGCTCCAATTCCAATGAAGCCCTTGAAACGCTGGGACAATGGCCAAGATATCGTTGTCATTGGTGATGCCGCCGGTGTCGTTGCGCCAGCATCCGGTGAAGGTATCTACTACGCCATGGCTTGTGGGCGAATGGGA
>JANQQM010000159.1 GCA_028289365.1 Salaquimonas sp.
CGCGATTTCCGATCTGGAAGTCGAGCAGGTCGAAACCAAGGGTCATCTCTGGCATTTCCGGTATCCCCTAGCCGATGGGGCAACCTACGAACATCCGTACAATCTGGATGAAGAAGGCGAGAAGACTGCCTGGAAACCCTCAGATGGTGAGCCCGCGGGTTACGAAACGCGTGACTACCTGGTTGTTGCAACAACCCGGCCGGAAACCATGTTGGGCGATTCAGGCGTGGCGGTTCATCCGGATGATCCCAGATACAAATCCCTCATTGGTAAGCATTGCATCCTGCCGCTTGCCGGTCGCCGGATTGTCATTGTTGCCGATGAATATCCTGATCCCGAAGCCGGTACCGGCGCGGTCAAGATGACACCGGCGCACGACTTCAATGATTTCGAGGTTGGAAACCGGCATGATCTGGCGCGGATCAATGTCATGACGCAGACCGCCGAGATGTCGCTGAAGGATAATGAGGAGTTTCTGGAAGGCCTGCCCGAAACCGACGACCTGAAGGAAACCATTGAGAAAATCGATGGCAAAGACAGATTTGTAGCGCGCGACATAATTGTCGAAATGATGCAGGCAAGGGATCTCGTTGATCAGATCGAGCCGCACAAGCACATGGTTCCCCATGGCGATCGCGGTGCCGTGCCGATCGAACCCTACCTGACCGACCAGTGGTATGTGGATGCCGAAACGCTTGCAAAACCGGCAATCGCCAGCATCCGCGAAGGCCGCACCGAGTTTGTACCAAAGAACTGGGAAAACACCTATTTCAACTGGATGGAAAACATCCAGCCCTGGTGCATTTCACGCCAGCTTTGGTGGGGACACCAGATCCCCGCCTGGTATGGACCGGATGGCACGGTATTCGTCGACGAGGATGAGGAGGCCGCACTTTCAGCCGCCATCCAGCACTATATTTCCCGTGAAGGCCCCTGGAAGGCCTGGGTTGAGGAGAAACTCGAAGATTTCAAACCTGGTGAGTTGCTGGAACGCGATGAAGATGTGCTCGACACCTGGTTCTCGTCGGCCTTGTGGCCGTTCTCGACCCTGGGATGGCCGGAGGAAACGCCGGAACTTGAGCGCTACTATCCGACCAGCGTGCTGATTACCGGATTCGATATCATCTTCTTCTGGGTCGCCCGAATGATGATGATGGGCGTACATTTCACCGGTCAGGAGCCCTTTCACACGGTCTATGTCCACGCGCTTGTGCGGGATCGCACCGGCGCCAAAATGTCGAAATCGAAGGGCAATGTGATCGACCCGCTGGAACTGATTGATGAATACGGCGCAGACGCATTGCGGTTTACGCTCGCAATCATGGCTGCCCAGGGCAGGGACGTGAAACTCGATCCGGCACGCATATCCGGTTACCGGAATTTTGGCACCAAGCTTTGGAATGCGGCGCGGTTCGCCCAAATGAACGGCGCACAGCCTGATCCGGACTTTGATCCCGTAACGACTGAATTGACCGTCAATCGCTGGATCCTGACTGAACTCTCACGGACAGCCGATGAAATCACCACTGCGCTGGAGAAATATCGTTTCAACGAAGCGGCAGGGGCAGCCTATAGGTTCGTCTGGCACACCTTTTGTGACTGGTATGTGGAATTGCTCAAGCCGGTTTTCAGCGGAAAGAACGAAGATGCCAAGAAGGAAAGTCAGGCCTGCGCTGCCCATGTGATCGATGAGATCTGCAAATTGCTGCATCCGTTCATGCCGTTCCTGACGGAAGAACTATGGGAACAAATGTCGACAGCCGGCAATACGCGGGAGACGCTGTTGTGCCACGCGTCTTGGCCACAGAGTGACGTTGAGGACGATGAAGCAGCGGCCGAGATCAACTGGTTGATTGATCTGGTCTCCGAAATCCGGTCTGTCCGCGCCGAGATGAACATCAAACCATCGCAGATCATGCCGCTGGCGCTGGTCGATGCAAACGCACAGACCCGCTCGCGCCTTGGCGTACATGCACCCGCGATCCAGCGTTTGGCGCGTGTTGATCCGGTGGAGATTGCTGCAAAAACGCCGGAGAGTTCCGCCCAGATTGTCATCGGCGAGGCGACGGCCTGCCTACCGCTGGCTGGTATTATCGACTTTGATGCCGAGCGCGATCGCCTGAAAAAGGAAGTCAAACGCCTGGACGGTGAAATCAAGCGCTTGAACGGCAAGCTTTCCAACGAAAAATTCGTGGCAAATGCGCCGGAAGAGGTGGTCGCAACCGAACGCGAGAAACTTGCAGACTATCAGGCGCAACTCGACCGCACGAAAACGGCGGCCGAGAGAATTGCCTCAGCCTGATGCTGTCATTGCATGGATTTGCCGTTGAGCGATTGGGAAGAAGCAGTTCCTGAATTGCTGTTTTTTCGCAAGTCCGGATGCAGTGATTTTCCCAGTATGTGCTCATCCCTTTCGATAACGTGCTCGGCCGGGCCGACGATCAGCGGATCCGGTGGACGCGCCACTCTCGGATTCGGATTGGGATAGGGCAGGGACTGCAGAAAGTGTTTCATGCAGTTTAAGCGCGCTCGCTTCTTGTCATCCGACTTGATGATGGTCCAGGGCGCATCAGCAGTGTCGGTATAGAAAAACATTGCCTCCTTGGCCTCGGTATAATCATCCCACTTGTCCAATGAGGCCTTATCGATCGGGGACAGCTTCCATTGTTTTAGTGGGTCGACTTCTCTGGAATTGAACCGCCGCTTTTGCTCTTCACGTGTTACTGAAAACCAATACTTGAACAGCCTGATACCGGAACGGGTGAACATGCGTTCAAGTTCAGGTGTCTCGCGCATGAATTCCAGATATTCATTGGGAGAGCAAAACCCCATCACCCGCTCAACGCCGCCGCGATTATACCAGGATCGGTCCAGCAGTACTATTTCGCCAGCCGCAGGCAGGTGCTCCACATAGCGCTGGAAATACCACTGGGTGAATTCGCGCTCGGTCGGTTTTGGCAGGGCAATCACGCGAGCGGTTCGCGGGTTAAGATGTTCGGTGAAACGCTTTATGGTTCCGCCCTTGCCGGCGGCATCCCGGCCCTCAAACAGGATCACGATCTTCTGTCCTGTTTCCTCAACCCATTTCTGAACCTTGAGCAATTCCACCTGAAGCTTGGCCTTTTGCGCCTCATAGGTGCGGCGTTTCATCCTGTCTTGGTAGGGATAGGTCGATTGCGTGAATGTGGCGCTTTCTTCGCCAGCATCCGGGACCGCAATTTGCCCGGTTTCATCATCTGCAACGGCTAAAGCTTCATCGACAATGGGCTCGACGCCTTCCGGCGCAGTTGCGGTGTCGTGCGGAAGTTCCTCTTCATTTCTCTCCGGTGTACCTGACATGCTGCCTCCAATCTCCGTAATGATTGCGGCATGATGCGCATTTTCCGGGCAGAAGCATTGATCCCGGTCAACTGCTCATTACATGAGTAATTGGCTCGATCTTTAGTTTTTTGCGTATTTTTGCGAGAGAAATGCCGTTTTTCGCGCTCCAAAGACCGTAATTTTCCCCTTGCAAAAGGGTTTGCTGCCAAGTTCGTCGATAAAGTTGCAGGAATGCAACAGCGCGTTAGGGAGTCATTGTTTATAACCGTTGTAATGTAATTGGGGCTGACTTGGCCGTTTTTCGGTCATATTGCGGGCGCAAGCCCGCTGAATTCCGGTGATTACCCAACGTAAATTATGACTGGAATTCTGGCGTCGCGGCAGGATGGAAAGAGTTTATGGACGCAAAAGCGGATAAACAGCAGATTGATAAGGCGAATTTGCCTAGCCGTCACGTTACGGTAGGGCCGCATCGCGCGCCGCATCGCTCTTATCTTTATGCAATGGGCCTGTCGAGTGAAGAGATCGCCCAGCCGCTTGTCGGCGTTGCATCTTGCTGGAACGAAGCCGCACCATGCAATATTTCACTGATGCGCCAGGCTCAGGTGGTCAAGAAGGGCGTTGCTGCCGCCCACGGAACGCCTCGGGAATTCTGCACGATTACCGTCACCGACGGCATTGCCATGGGGCACCAGGGCATGAAGTCTTCGCTGGTATCGCGGGAGGTCATCGCTGATTCGGTTGAATTGACCATGCGTGGCCATTGTTACGATGCCATTGTCGGCCTTGCGGGTTGTGACAAGTCGCTGCCGGGAATGATGATGGCGATGGTCCGTCTCAACGTTCCATCGGTCTTTATCTATGGTGGTTCGATACTTCCGGGCAATTTCCGTGGTCAGCAAATAACCGTGCAAGACGTTTTCGAAGCGGTTGGACGGCATTCGGTTGGCGATCTGTCCGATGAGGACCTGGAAGAGATTGAGCAGGTTGCTTGTCCCTCGGCCGGATCCTGCGGTGCCCAGTTTACCGCCAATACCATGGCAACGGTAGCCGAGGCGATTGGCCTTGCGCTTCCCTATAGCTGTGGCGCCCCAGCGCCTTATGAGCTGCGTGACAAGTTTTGCTATGCATCCGGCGAAAAAGTCATGGAGCTGATCGAAAAGAACATCCGTCCACGCGATATTGTCACGAAACAAGCGCTCGAAAATGCAGCTGCGGTCGTTGCCGCATCCGGCGGCTCGACAAACGCCGCGCTTCATCTGCCGGCAATTGCCCACGAGATCGGAATCAAGTTCGATCTGTTTGATGTTGCACGTATTTTCAAGAAAACACCTTATGTTGCAGACCTGAAGCCAGGTGGCAAATATGTCGCCAAGGATATGTTCGAGGCAGGCGGAATTCCGCTGCTGATGAAGACCCTATTCGACCACGGTTATCTACATGGAGAAGTTTTAACAGTTACTGGCCGCACTTTGGCCGAAAACATGTCCCATATAAAATGGAACGAAAATCAGGATGTCATTTATCCCGCAAACAAGCCGATTACTAAAACCGGCGGAGTCGTTGGTTTGAAAGGCAATCTTGCTCCAGAAGGAGCGATTGTGAAGGTCGCGGGTATGGACAACCTGAAATTTACCGGCCCGGCGCGCTGCTTCAATACGGAAGAAGAGTGTTTCGAGGCGGTAAAGGAAAGAAAATACGAGGAAGGCGAAGTGCTCGTCATCCGCTATGAAGGCCCCAAAGGTGGCCCGGGAATGCGTGAAATGCTTGCCACAACAGCAGCATTATATGGACAAGGAATGGGCGATAAGGTCGCTCTGATAACAGACGGACGTTTCTCCGGTGCAACACGTGGATTCTGTATTGGCCACGTAGGTCCGGAAGCAGCCGTTTGTGGTCCGATTGCCTTGCTGCGGGATGGCGACATAATCGAAATCGATGCCAACAAGGGCAAGCTGAATGTTCAGCTTACTGACGCCGAAATGAAAAAGCGCGCCAAGAAATGGAAGGGCCACAAGACCGATTTCCAATCTGGCGCACTGTGGAAATATGCCCAGACGGTTGGCGATGCTCGTGACGGTGCCACCACGCATCCCGGCGGCAAAAAAGAAACCCATTGTTATGCTGATATTTAAGAGGCTTGCATATTTGTTGTTAGGCGCGGTGTTGATCTCGGTAACACCGCAGGGCGCACTTGCGTTCGATCCGGAACAGGTTTTCGAAAACAAGAAGCCGACCTCAAGCAAATTGTTCCGGTTTTTCTTCAAGGCCCGCGAAAGCGGCAAGGAAGAAGATGCTATCAGCGCCTTGAAATATGCTGCAGATCAGGGAAATCCTGCTGCACAGTGGAAATTGGGCCGCATGTATCAGATCGGCGATGGCGTACCCAAGGATCCCGGCGAGGCATTCAGATTCTTCGAGAAGATCGTGGTTCGCTATATTGATGCACGGCCCGGCACGCCTGAATGGCAATTTACATCAAGCGCAATGGTCGCATTGGGACATTACCACAAGAATGGAATAGCCGAGGCTGGCATCGCCCAGGACCGCTCCCGTGCGCAGGTGATGTTCACGACTGCCGCGACCTACTTTGACAATCCCGAAGCCCAATATGAACTCGCAAAGCTTTATCTGGAAGGTGAAAACTCCGCCGGAGATGTCATCCAGGCAGCACGCATGCTGAAACTGGCATCCGCCACTGGCCATGCCGGTGCCGAGGCGATGTTGGGTAAGCTCCTGTTCGACGGCGAGCATCTGCGCCGCGATCCGGTGCGCGGTCTGACCATGTTGTTGACTGCAAAGAGCCATGCGTCCGCCAAGGATGTCGAGTGGATCAGCAACATTCAGGAAGAAGCCTTCGCGCTTGCTACCGAAGAAGAGCGGCGTGAAGCCATTGAAGCTGCAAAACAACTCCAGGCCAGCAACTGATCCTTCGCCAAATTTAATGAATTTTCAGATCACGACCGTTCGAGTGATTCGCTCGTTTTGTCGAGCGGTTTGTCATCAGGAACAGGTGTGATGATGCTGGCACTTGGACAAGGCTGACCAAGCATTTTCCAGCTCGTATTGTTCAAAACGCGGTCGCAAACCGCCAGCATCATGCCTTTTGGGGTCTTGATACAGGCCGTTTGCCCTTCAATGACATCCCCACCAGCGTGACGACAGGTGCAATTTCCGTTCGGACCGGCAAATGCGGGGACAGAAAGGCTGATCAGGATCATGGCTGAATACAGGCTTTTCATACGTTTATGAAGCGCCAAAACCCCTCAATTGTCAAATTAATACCTTGTAACTCATGCCGATAAATTTCCGGCAAATCCGGCAGTCAGGCGTTCAGATTGGCGTAGACCGGAACATGATCGGACGGTTTTTCCCACGCACGGACATGTTTCTCAATTCCGGCACCATTCAACAGATTTGCAGCTTCGGGAGACAGCAATAGATGATCAATGCGAATGCCGTTGTTTTTCTGCCAGGCGCCGCCCTGATAATCCCAGAATGTATATAGTTCCGGCGCATCGCTGACACTTCGAATGGTTTCGGTCAGTCCGAGATTGATCAGTCTTCGAAATGCGCTCCGGCTCTCCGGTTTGTAGAGCGCATCACCTTCCCAGGCGGCCGGATTCTTGCAGTCTTCCGGCATCGGTATCACATTGTAGTCACCGGCCAGAACAAACGCTTCTTCTAGTTCCAGGCGTTCCCCCGCCCAATTCTCCAGCCGATCCATCCAGCTAAGTTTGTAGGGAAACTTTTCGCTGTCGACCGGGTTTCCATTGGGCAGATATAGCGAGACCACGCGCAACACCTTGCCATCCAGGCTCACAACACCTTCGATGAATCGGGCCTGCTCGTCCTGATCATCGCCGGGAAGCCCGCGATTGACCTCGTCAAAGGGCAGTTTCGAGACCAGAGCGACGCCATTGAACCCCTTCTGGCCATGGGTCTCGACATTGTAACCCAGCGCCTCGATCGGCTCGCGGGGAAACGCCTCGTCAATGCTCTTGATTTCCTGTAAGCAGGCAATGTCCGGAGAGGATTGCTCAAGCCAGGCCAGGAGGTTTTCAATTCGGGCCTTCACACCGTTAATGTTCCAGGTCGCAATTTTCATTATCCGGCCTCACCCAGTTGTCACGTCCAACAGAACTTGGGCAAATTGATCAACAATTGCAAATGCAAATCTGGGCAATCCTCGAAAGGACGATAGGTTCCGCTGTCAACGGCTGTCTACGAATCGACCTCAGGTCTGGTCAGATGGAAAAACTGGTTCCGCAACCGCAATTGGCGACAGCATGCGGATTGGAGATCTGAAAGGACTGTCCCATCAGATCGTCGACAAAATCGAGCTTCGAACCATCCATATACTGAATTGAGAGCGAATCGATCAGCACGGTCGCGCCTTCACCCTCGATAACAAGGTCATCAGGCTGGCGATCGTCGGAGACAAGGTCGTATTTGTAGGAAAATCCAGAGCAGCCGCCACCTTCAACCGATACACGCAGGCTGTCGGCAGCGTCCTCTTTCGCCAAAATCTGTGCGATTCTGGCAAACGCAGCGTCTGTTACCTCAAAATCCGGTTTTTCAAGCGTCTCGGTGCTCATTTAATATTCTCCTGACACGAACTGAATCTAATCCCGCCAGTCTCTGACTTCAAGCCATCGAGATTGAATCGGTGCACAGGAAACAGGACTACCTTCATTTGCCGACCGCGATAGGCTATCTAGACAGGATAAAGCAGGAGAGCCGGCGTGAGTGATACAGTATCTTTTGGCCGCGAGAACCTGGCACCTTATGCATGCCTGGCAGCCAAAAGTCGCGGACGTCTCTTTTCGGAACCCCTCAGCCCGACTCGTACACCGTTTCAGAGAGATCGCGATCGGATCATCCATTCGACGGCTTTTCGCCGGCTGAAACACAAGACTCAGGTTTTTGTCTATCACGAGGGCGATCACTACCGGACGAGGCTGACCCACTCGATCGAGGTGGCACAGATCGCGCGTTCGCTTGCCCGCGCTTTTCGGGTTGATGAAGATCTTGCCGAGGCATTGGCACTATCCCATGATTTCGGTCATACGCCGTTTGGCCATACCGGCGAGGATGCACTTGATGAATTGATGCAGGACTATGGCGGGTTTGATCACAACGCCCAGTCTCTGAGGATAGTCACGCGCCTGGAACGCCATTATGCCGAATTTGACGGGCTGAACCTTTCCTGGGAAACCCTCGAGGGCCTGGTCAAGCACAATGGGCCGCTTATTGGTGAATCAGTCAGTGGCTCTGGGCCCATCCCTCGGCCAATCCTGGAATACAACGCCCTGCACGACCTTGATCTGGCCCGACATTCCGGTCTCGAGGCGCAATGCGCAGCCATTGCGGATGACATTGCCTATGACGGCCATGATCTTGATGACGGATTGAGGGCAGGGCTATTTGATCTGGACGATCTGGCGCAATTGCCCTTGGCAGGAGAGTTTCTGGCAGAAATTCGGGATCTTTATCCGACGCTCAACCGGGCGCGGACGACCCATGAAATGGTGCGCCGCCAGATAACCGCCATGGTCGAAGATGCATTGGCAACAACAAACCGGAAACTTGCCTCACTTTCACCGGAGACCGATGAGGACATACGCAGTGCGGGTGAGACGCTTGTCACCTTTAGTCCGGAGATGGCTGACGCAGAAAAGAGCATCAAGAAATTTCTCTACGAAAGAATGTACCGTGCACCGCCGGTCATGCGGGTACGCGATAACGCTCAGATTATTATTCGAGACCTTTTCGGTGCCTATTTTGCCGGGGATGCCCAGATGCCTGTGGATTGGGAACTCGACTGGCAGGATGCCGGTAAGAAGCTTGATGAACAAAAGCGCGCACGGTTGGTCGCAGATTTTCTGTCCGGCATGACCGATCGATACGCGATTTTCGAACATAAACGATTGTTTGACGCGACACCCGATCTGCGATAGGCGGGGGCCTGTTAAATCATCCGCATCGAAAAAAATGTGACGCCGCTTCGACCTGCAGGCCCGATTATCCCATGAATATCTATCAAGAATTCACAGACAAAATTAAAAAGATACTGCAAAACGTTGAAAAGATTCCCGAAGACGCTGATTTGTCGCGCGTATCGGTGGAACCGCCACGTGATCCCAGCCATGGCGATCTGGCGACCAATGCAGCAATGGTGCTGGCAAAACCCGCAGGACTAAATCCGCGCGAACTCGCGCAATCGATTGCAAACCAGCTTGAGAGCGATCCGGACATAGAATCCGTCTCTGTGGCAGGTCCTGGCTTCATAAACCTGCGGCTTACGCCGAAATTCTGGACGGATCATCTCAAGATTATCGTCGAACAAGGCAAGAATTACGGTGCCGGGCTGGTGGGCGAGGATATGAAGGTCAATGTCGAATATGTTTCGGCAAACCCGACCGGGCCCATGCATGTCGGGCATTGCCGCGGCGCCGTTGTCGGCGACGCCCTGGCAAATTTGCTGCAGTTTGCCGGATATGACGTCACAAAGGAATACGTCATCAATGATGCCGGCGTGCAAATTGATGTGTTGGCCAAGTCGGTTTTCCTGAGATACAGGCAGGCTTTGGGAGAAGAGATTGGTGAAATCCCGTCTGGTCTTTATCCCGGTGAATACCTCATTGCGCCTGCCGAGGCTTTGGTCGCCGAATTTGGCAACAAGCTGCTGGAACTCCCTGAAGAAGAATGCATGCAAATCCTCCGTGATCGCTCCGTCGATGCCATGATGGACATGATCCGCAGTGATCTTGAGCTTTTGAACGTCCATCACGACGTATTTTTCTCTGAACGCACCCTGCACGAGAAAAAAGACGGAAAATCCGCCATTGACCGCATGCTCGAAACCATGCGGGAACGCGGCTTTGTCTATGATGGTCACTTGCCGCCGCCTAAGGGTGAGGTCCCGGAAGACTGGGAAGATCGCGAACAAACCTTGTTCCGCTCGACCGAAGTTGGCGATGACATGGACCGGCCGCTGGTCAAGTCAGATGGCAGTTACACCTATTTCGCCGCTGATGTTGCCTATTTCCAGGACAAGTTCATGCGCGGTTTCAAGCGAATGGTATTCGTGCTGGGAGCGGACCATGGCGGCTATGTCAAACGCCTCAAGGCGGTGGCAAACGCCATTGCCGGGGATAAAGCCGAACTTGATGTCCTGTTGTGCCAGCTCGTCAAGCTGTTTCGAGACGGTGAACCGGTTCGAATGTCGAAGCGTGCCGGCGAATTTGTAACCCTGCGGGAAGTCGTGGAAGAAGTGGGCCGGGACGCAGTGCGTTTCATGATGCTGTACCGCAAGCCCGAAGCGCCGCTCGACTTCGATTTTGCCAAGGTAACCGAGCAAACCAAGGATAACCCGGTTTTTTATGTCCAATACGCCCATGCGCGCACTTATTCGGTATTTCGCCAGGCAGCCCAGGAAATGCCGGACCTGGATATAACCGATAGCGCCTTATTGAGCGCCGATCTTTCACTGCTCGTAGATGAGGGTGAATTGGCACTGATCGCCAAGATGACCGAGTTTCCACGCATGATTGAGCAGGCTGCGAGGGCTGATGAGCCACATCGTGTCGCATTTTACCTGTATGAATTGGCCTCTGATCTGCATCAACACTGGAATAGGGGCAAAGAACTGCCAGAATTACGCTTTATTAACCAAGAAAATGCGAAACTCACCATTGCAAGACTGGCAATGTTGCGTGCAATTTCTTGCGTTCTTTCTGCGGGTTTGGGCATAGTAGGGGCCAATGCACCAGAAGAAATGCGGTAAATGGACAAAATCCTGACGGATTTTGCGCGCAATTCATATTCAGAAGCACTTCCGAGGGGTTTTGGGAGTGATCTGAAAAATGCAAGGCAGGTTAAAGCGTTATGACCGAACAGAACAATCTGGCACGAGAAATACCCGACGATAGCCAGAACGAAGATCCTCTTGAGGAGCTTGCCCGTATCGTATCCGGCGGCATAGATCTTGATGCAGTGCGCAAGGAAACCGCTGTTCAGGAAGATCCAGCCCTGGAGGAAGAGGCCGCCCAGCAAACGGTCGAGGATATGGCTTACGACCTGGAATCCGAGTTGATGCGCGAACTTGGAACCGAACGGTTTGAGGGCGAAGTTGAATCCGAAGCTGCCGTTACAGAGGCTGCCGTTACAGAGGCTACCGCTACCGAAGCTGAAGATGTAAGCGAATTCGGTCAATTTGATCATCCGGTCAAGCTGGCGGAAGAAGCTCCGGCTGAACCGGTAGCCGAGGCAGAAGCCGAAGTAGCTCAGGATTTCACGCTCGAAGACCAGCTGATGGCCGAACTCGATCCCGGTGAGGCCGAAGTTGAGCAGATTCAATCAGTCGAAACGCCGTCGGAAGCGGTTGTTGAAGCCGAAGTTGAGCAACCAAAGGGGACAGACCAATCCGCGACCCCACCAGAAACAATCCGGCGTGATACAAGTTTTGCTGACCGCCTGCCGCCGAAAACGCCGGCCGTAGAAGAGCCGGCTTCTGAGGAAGTGCAGCAAGATCAAGCGGCTGAAGAAATTCAGGAACAAGCCGACGTGGAGGATTACGATTTCGCTTCGGCATTCGCAAAGGAAGTTGAGGCCGAGGCCGCAAATATTGCCGAAGCCCATCCAGAAGTTCCAGCATCTGCCGAACTTCCGGAATCGGTAGAAGTTCAGATTGACGCGGCCGCTGAGGCACTGGCCGTGCAACAAGCTCAGGCTGCTGTTGCAGAGTCCCTGGCAAAGGAAATTCCCGCCGATCTTGAATCCGAAAACCTTGAAAGCGATCATGACGTGGACGCAGCAGAAGAAGATTTGCGTTCCGATTTGAGCGCAGCGTTCGAGGCAGAACTTTCGCAACTCGGTTTGGAACAACAAAACGAGACTCCGGAACCGGAACCAATTCCAGAACCTGAACCGGCGCCAATCGCTGCCAAAGTCGCAGGTGACACTTTGACGGCCCAAACCGCCAACACTATTGTTTCGCGGGCTGCGCCTAATCCGAACAAGGCCGATCTGGACGATGAATTTGCCAAGGCTTTTGCAAAAGAGCTAGATCTGGGCAGTCTTTCAAAAGCCAAGCAACAGACGCAGGCGAGACCCGAACCGCTCCCAATTGATCCGGAGCAGGCGATTCAGGACGCATTGCAGGAAGAAGAAGTAGACTGGAGCGGGACTTCTCAAGGTGATGCGCTGCCGGATTTCGATATGCCGGAATCATTTGAAGGAAGTGGTCAGGTTTTGCAGGAAGCAGATTTGCCCGCAGACGCCGAGGCTGAACATTTTTCTGCCCATGAAGACAATTCGGAAAAACGTCGTGGTGGCTTCAAGCTAGCTGCCGGTGCGCTCGGTGCCGCGCTTGTTGTTGGTGCGGGAGCAATTGCCTACTCATATTTTTCTGGATCTCCATCAATCACTGCGCCGGTAACGATCAAGGCAGATAGTGAACCGGTCAAGGTCAAACCGGACGATCCCGGTGGCACAACAATTGCCAATCAGGACAAGGCTGCTTATGAGCGTGTCACGGGTGAATTCGCCTCGGATACCCGCCAGGAAACGTTGGTAAAGTCGACCGAGACTCCGGTAGATGTTCCTGGCAGGGATGTTGAACAGACCAATTCAACGACACCTACAACCGCGTTGCAGGACAACAAGGAAGAAAACAGGCTTTCGCCAAATAACCAGACAAGGGAATTTGCGGCAGCGCCGGTTCTTGAACCGCGCCGTGTGAAAACTGTTACCGTCAATCCGGACGGAACTGTCGTCGCGCCGCAAGCTGCGCTGCCATTCCAGTCGGCTGAGCCCGCTAGCGAACTTGATCCCAATTCAATCGATGGCGCAGTTTCTACCGGTCAGATTGGTGTTCCTGCTACACGGCCATCTCCGACAGAAAGCGGTGCGCCGGTTTCTGCAGCCGCCGGTGGAAATGCACCCATAGCGCTGGCGCCTAACCCGGTGGAATCAAGGTTGAGCCGGTCTCCGCTGCCGAATGAAAGTTCGATTGCTGCAACACCTGCAGTCAGCACAACCTCCAGCCAAACTGGATCGGCGGCAAGCCCCACAGCGGCACCGGCCCAAACCGAAACGGCAAGTGTGACGCCGGCACCTGCAGCGCCGATTGTTTCCAATTCGTCCGGTAATGCCGCAGCGGCCGGCAATTGGGCAGTTCAGATTTCTTCGCAGCGCACGGCAGAAGATGCCCAGACGACTTATCAGCGGATGCGTGAACAATATTCCGACGTCATCGGCAATCAGCAAATGTCGATACAGCGCGCTGAAATCGAAGGGAAGGGTGTGTTCTTCCGCGTTCGCGTAATGGCCCAGACCCGCGAAGAAGCGCTGGATATCTGCTCCAGATTGAAGTCTGCAGGCGGAAGCTGTTTCGTGACGCAATAGGCACAGATCAGACTAAAACCAATAAGGGACGGCCGGCTCGCATCCGGCCGTTCTCATTTGGGTTTGGCTCAGAAGGTCCAGACCGGTAAACTCAGACCATGAGAATCAAATCGTTTATCGCCGGTTGTGCTGAAACCGCGCTTACTCCTGAAGAAAAAACATTCTTCAAGGAGGAAAACCCGTGGGGCTACATCCTGTTCGCCCGAAATGTGGAATCGCCTGACCAGGTCCGTGCGCTGACCGATGAATTGCGGTCAATCGCCGACAGGCCGAACGTTCCGATTCTGATTGATCAGGAAGGCGGGCGCGTACAAAGGCTTCGTCCGCCGAACTGGACCAGCTTTATGCCGGCAGCAGAACTGGGCGCGATCTTTCGCGGGGATCGCGATGCAGGCAAGCGTGCGGTTTGGCTGCAATCGAGGTTGATAGCGCTTGAATTGCGCGCCGTCGGGGTAAATGTTGATTGCCTGCCCGTGCTTGATGTGCCGGTTCCCGGCGCACACGATGTCATTGGCGACCGTGCCTATTCCATCCACCCTCACGAAGTCGCGTTGATGGCAAGGCCAGCCTGCAATGGACTCCTTGCGGGTGGTGTCTTGCCCGTTATCAAGCATATTCCGGGGCACGGCAGGGCTGCCGCCGACAGCCACCTGGAATTACCTGTCGTCGACACCCATGCTGCGGTTCTGGGATGCACCGATTTTTATCCCTTCATGCAACTGGCCGATATGCCGATCGCGATGACGGCGCATGTTGTCTACACAGCGTTCGATTCGCAGCACCCTGCGACGACTTCGCCAAAAGTCATTCAGGATATCATTCGCGGTTGGCTGGGCTATGGAGGTTTGCTGCTAAGCGATGATCTGTCGATGCAGGCGCTTTCTGGCGACTTCCGGCAACGGACACAATCCGCCTTTGCGGCCGGTTGTGATATCGTGCTTCATTGCAACGGCGACATGGAGGAGATGAAAGCGGTAGCGGAAGTCACGCCGGAATTGACAGGCGAAGCAGAAAATCGTGCAAAGCTTGCGCTGGACATGTTGCCCGAACCTGAAGAATGTGATGAAGAACGACTGCGTGCAGAATTCAAGGAGCTTACGAAGATTGCAGCCTGAACATATTGTTGTCTGCAAACTGATTGGTACCGGCCATGACAGAAAATGAAACATTGACGGACCGGAACAGCACCGAGGAGATGGTGCTGCGATTGGAACAGGGTTCTGATGAACCGGCTCTGACGGTTGACGTTGAAGGGTTTGAGGGGCCACTCGACCTGCTGCTTGAGCTCGCCCGCCGTCAGAAAGTGGACCTTGCCAGGATTTCTATCCTCGCATTGGCCGAACAATATCTGGAATTCATCGAAGAGGTCAGGAAGCTGCGCATTGAATTGGCTGCCGACTACCTGGTCATGGCTGCTTGGCTCGCATACCTCAAATCCCGGCTGCTGGTGCCGGCAGATGAAGATGATGAGGATGGACTGACCGGCGAAGAGATGGCAGCACAGCTCGCATTCCGCTTGCAACGCCTGGAGGCTATGCGTGAGGCAGCTTCCCGTCTGGTCAATCGTAATCGCCTGGGCCGGGATTTCTTTGCGCGCGGCATTCCCGAAGCGATAATTGTCGACAAGCGGTCGGAATATTCCGCCACATTATATGATCTGCTTACTGCTTATGCGGCGCAACGTCAGCGGACCATCGTGTCGCATGTCACAATCTCAAAACGTGAAGCGTGGTCATTGTCTGATGCCCGGGAAATTCTGATGCGCTTTACCGATGGTTTTGAAGATTGGCTGGCACTTGATGCGTTCCTCGTACGCTACCTGCCGAATGTGAAGGAAAGAAACACCCTGATTGCCAGCAGTTTTGCCGCGAGCCTCGAGCTTGTGCGCGAAGGTAAGCTGGCAATGCGACAGGAGAAGGCTTATGCACCGCTTTATTTGCGCAATTCACCCAAACAAGATGCGAAAACTCCATAAATTAGCTATATTTCCGGCGAATTAGGTGCGGCGGCTGAAGAGAATCATCATGGCAGAAACTGGAAAAGCACAAATCCTACCCTTTGCGCCGGTTGTTGAGCAGGTCGAAGAGGACAGGCGTGCCGATGTAGTTGAAACACCACAGGACATGCACGACCTGGTTCGAATGGCGGAAGCGATTTTGTTTGCTTCCGCAGAACCGGTAACGGAAACAGCCCTCCAACAACGTCTGCCGGAAGAAACCGATATCGCTGCTGTTCTGGAACAATTGGAAAAGGCCTATCAGGACCGCGGCGTCAATGTCGTCAAGATTGGTGGCGCCTGGGCATTTCGTACCGCCGATGACCTTGGCTTTCTTCTCAACCGCGAGGCCGTGGAACTAAAGAAGCTGTCTCGTGCCGCTTTAGAGGTTCTTGCTATCATCGCCTACCACCAACCGGTCACCAGAGCTGAAATCGAGGAAATTCGAGGTGTGGCAACCTCCAAGGGTACACTGGATATTCTGCTCGAAACCGGCTGGATTCGCATGCGCGGCCGCAGACGCGTTCCCGGACGCCCCGTCACCTATGGTTCGACCACCGAGTTTCTAGACCATTTCGGTCTGGCAGAACTGCGTGACCTTCCCGGTCTGGACGAATTGAAGGGTGCCGGTCTGCTTCAATCCCAATTGCCGGCGAATTTTCAGGTGCCGGCTCCCGAAGATGCCGACGAGCTTGCGGAGGATGAAGATCCCTTCGGACCGGAGGATCTTGAGGAATTGGGATTGTTGCCGCCTGGCAGCGCAACAGATAAAGAAGACTGACAACGCTCACATAATCGGCTAATCAGCGGATTATGAATGGTCGCGACATCAAACAAGGCAATCCGCTAGCAACCGATACGCAATGGGGCAAGAGAAACACCGCCGTCGTTTCTTTTGCTTCCAGCCTGCTGTTTGACGACGTTTCGCATGACTATGGCAACGGCCTTGTCCTGAAGGATGTGACCATAAACGTGGAGCCGGGCGAAGTTCTTTGCTTGCTTGGCCCTTCTGGTTCAGGCAAGTCGACCATACTGCGCATTGCCGCAGGGATTGAGCGGCCGACATCGGGAAGTGTCTGGATCGACAAGCGTGTTGTCGCAGGCGATGGCGTCGATATTCCTCCGGAAAAACGCGGTGTCGGGCTGGTTTTCCAAGACTTTGCCTTGTTTCCGCACCTTACAATAAAGCAAAACGTCTTGTTTGGGCTTACTGCAGTCCCGGCAGACATTGCCCAGGAAGAAGCAGAGCGGTTGCTGTTCCGCGTCGGCATGGCAAAGATGGCTGATCTCTATCCCCACCAGATATCGGGAGGAGAGCAGCAACGGATTGCACTCGCACGGGCATTGGCCCCGAGGCCAGGAATATTGTTGATGGATGAGCCGTTTTCTGGGCTCGATGCCAGGTTGAGGGATAATATTCGTGACGAAACCATCAGCTTGCTCAGAGATACCCGGTCGACATCGGTTATCGTCACCCATGATCCCGAAGAGGCGCTTCTGGTTGCCGACAAAATTGCCCTGATGAATGAAGGCCAGCTTGTGCAATCAGGAACTGGTACCGACTTGTACAACCATCCAAACAGTCTCTTTGTCGCGCGGTTTTTCTCGCAGCTGAATATCTTTTATGGGAAGGCTGCTCAAGGTCGCATCGACACAGTCTTCGGTGCGGTTCCCGCAAAGAATCTGGCAGATGGCCAAATGGCAGCAGTATGCCTGCGATTACAAGATGTTCATGTTACAGCACACAAGGCTAGCCGGACTAGACGTGCAAACGATACTAAGGTAACGGTCCCGGGCAGAATTCTTTCAAGGCGGTTCTTCGGTATCGCCGAAATACTCGAAATCGCCGTTGAAGGAATTGAAGAGCCGATCAAGGCACGGATTCGCGCTGGTAGCTTGCCGACAGAAGCAATGAACGTGGATGTCGGACTGGATCAAAAGGCAGCGATGATTTTTCCAGCCTGATGAAATATGCGATAACGTTCATTATATTAAGAGAAGTCGCCCTGTGATGCTTGCGGAACGCTTCCATAAGGTCAAGACATGCTTTAGGGTGCAATCCAAATCCGAATTGGCCGGTTAGGCCAGCAAAATACAAGGTTTGAGGAGCAAACCATGGGACAAATTGGAATATGGCAGATTGTGATCGTCGCTGTCGTGGTGGTTCTTCTGTTTGGTCGGGGTAAGATCTCCGAATTGATGGGCGACGTTGCCAAAGGCATCAACTCGTTCAAAAAAGGCTTGAAGGAAGAAGAAACCGAAACGGCGAAAACGATCGATCAAAAATCATCGGAAACCGTGTCGCAAGCTAAGGACAGCTCGAGCACAAGCAGCTGAAATGCATTGATTTTTTCGCGATTGCCGTTCCCATTGAGGCAATTGGCGATGCTTCTTCTTCGTAGATTTTAAGGCCTTCAACTGTGTTCGATATTGGCTGGACAGAATTAATTGTCGTCGCTGTTGTGATGATCCTTGTCGTGGGTCCAAAGGACCTGCCAGGGATGTTACGCAATTTCGGCAAGGCAGTACGTGGAATGCGTCGCATGGCCGGTGATTTTCAACGCCAATTTGATGACGCACTGCGCGAGGCCGAATTGGATGAAGTAAAAAATCTAACACCAACTAATGCCTTTACACCGCTCGATGATGCCAAAAAGTCGATCAACGAAGTAAAGAAGCAGGTCACTGATACGCTGAACGAACCCGTTGAGGCAGAAACCAGCGCTCCAAAACCGGCCACGAAGACAACAAAACCAGCGACGTCTAAATCAGCCAAGCCAGCTGCTGCCAAGAAGACCACAACTGCCGCCAAGAAATCTGCACCTGCCGCAAAGAAATCCGCAACTGCTGCCAAAACAGCGGCGAAGAAGGCAGCACCGGCACGAAAGTCCGCCTCCAAGCCGACAACGGCGGCCAAGACCGCAAAGCCCAAAACCGCGGCTAAACGCGCGGCGACAAAAGCTACGACAGGCACTAACGCATGAGCCAGGAAGAAGATCTGGACTCAACCAGCGCACCACTGATTGAACATCTGATCGAGTTGCGTCAGCGGCTCTTTTATGCCGTTCTGGCAATTTTCTTCTTTTTCATCGTCTGCTTCATTTTTGCAGATCAGATTTTCAATATTCTGGTCATTCCCTATGAGCGGGCAGCCGGCGAAACGGCAAATCTGCGCTTGATATTCACCGCACCGCAGGAATATTTCTTCGTGCAGATCAAGATCGCCTTCTTTGGTGCGCTCTTCATCGCATTTCCGATCGTGGCGGCACAGCTATATAAATTCGTGGCACCGGGCCTTTACCGTAATGAGAGGCAGGCATTCCTGCCATTTCTCATCGCCACGCCAATCCTGTTCGTCCTCGGCGCATGCCTCGTCTATTTCCTGATCATGCCGCTGGCCATGAATTTTTTCCTGTCCATGCAGCAAACCGGCGATGCGACCCGGCCAACGATTGAATTGCTGCCGCGCGTTAGCGAGTACCTCGGATTGGTCATGACGCTGATCTTCGCGTTTGGCATCATGTTTCAATTGCCGGTCATCATCACCTTGCTGGCAAAGGCCGATCTCGTTTCGGTTGCCGCACTCAAAACCAAAAGAAAATATGCAGTCGTGTTTGCATTCATAGCGGCTGCTGTTCTCACGCCACCTGATCCGGTCAGTCAGATCGGCCTTGCGGTTCCGACCCTGCTACTCTACGAACTGTCCATATTCTCTGCCCGACTCGTTGAGAAGAAGCGGCAGGAAGAAAGAGAAAAACGTGAGGACAGTTTGGGAAGTGCCTCGGATTCGGATGCAGCCGTATCCTGAGCCTGCACCCGGTAATTGCCTCCTTTTTTAGATCTGAATTCGGCTGGTAAGCTATGTTTGACATCAAATGGATACGAGACAACCCGGTGGCATTTGACCGGGGATTGGAACGCCGAGGGCTGGAGCCTCAATCGGCCCGGCTGATCGAGATTGACGATCGCCGAAAGGCCAATGTCGCAATGCTTCAGGAAGCCCAAACAGAACGCAATGCCGCATCGAAGGAGATCGGCAAGGCCATGGCCGCCGGCGACAAGGCGCTTGCGGAAAAGCTGAAGGCCGATGTCTCCAAGCTCAAGGATGTCGCCCAGT
>JANQQM010000165.1 GCA_028289365.1 Salaquimonas sp.
CTCTATTCGGCAAACGAGACGATTCGGTCGCAGGAAATCGAGGCCAACGCACCGTTGCTGCAGTTGTTCGGCACGAAGTTCAATGTCGGTGGTGCCGTTTTTACGGTCGGTGTCGTCTTCATGCTGCTCTTGATCGTAGTGCTTGCCTATGCGCTCCGGCATACGGCGTGGGGACGCCATGTCTATGCCGTGGGTGACGATCCCGAAGCAGCTGAACTCTCCGGTGTCAATGTCCACAAGACGTTGATGTCCGTCTACATGCTCTCGGGTTTGATCTGCGCATTTGCCGGCTGGGCACTGATCGGGCGTATCGGCTCGGTCTCTCCCACTTCAGGGCAACTTGCGAACATTGAGAGTATCACCGCTGTGGTGATCGGCGGCATCTCGCTGTTTGGCGGAAGGGGATCAATCCTGGGTTCGCTTTTCGGTGCGCTCATCGTTGGTGTGTTTACGCTCGGGCTGAGATTGCTTGGCGCAGATGCGCAATGGACCTTCCTACTCATCGGACTTCTTATCATCGCTGCGGTTGCAGTCGATCAATGGATCAGAAAGGTATCGGGATAATGGTTGACAATAAACCCATTGTAGAGGGCCGCAACATTGTGAAGCGTTACGGCCACGTCACCGCCATAGATCATTCGGATTTCGAGTTGCGGCAGGGAGAAATCCTTGCCGTCATCGGGGACAATGGCGCCGGCAAATCATCGATCGTCAAGGCGATCTGCGGCGCTACCATTCCCGATGAAGGTGAGATCCTGATAGATGGCAAACCGGTTCACTTCACTTCGCCGATGGACGCCCGCAATATGGGTATCGAAATCGTCTATCAGACCCTGGCCATGTCGCCTGCGCTTTCGATTGCAGACAATATGTTCATGGGACGCGAAATCCGTAAGTCGGGGTTCATGGGGAAGTATCTGCGGCAGCTTGACCGTCCTGCGATGGAAAAGTTTGCCCGGGACAAGCTGACCGAACTGGGGTTGATGACGGTTCAGTCGATTACGCAGGCTGTCGAGACTCTGTCCGGCGGCCAGCGGCAAGGTGTTGCGGTTGCGCGTGCGGCAGCCTTTGCGACCAAATTCATCATCATGGACGAGCCGACTGCGGCATTGGGTGTCAAGGAAAGCAGGCGCGTGCTTGAGCTGATCCTTGACGTCAAGTCGCGGGGCATTCCGATCATCCTGATCAGTCACAACATGCCGCATGTCTTTGAGGTCGCCGATCGAATTCACATTCATCGGCTTGGCAAGCGGTTAACCACGATCAAGCCGGATGATTACTCGATGTCGGACGCGGTCGCCCTGATGACGGGTGCGATGAAGCCCGAAGAGGCGAAAGTCGGCGCGTGACACAATCCGGTTTGGAGCACGATGTCGGCTTGGTTTGCGATCTGATTGAACGCAACCGAAAGGAAGGCGGCCGGACAATCATTGGAATTGCCGGGCCGCCGGCTTCCGGCAAGTCGACGCTTGCGGAAGCCGTCGTGCAGACATTGAACACGGGCGCCGAGGGAATTAGCGCCAAAGCGTCCTTGTTACCAATGGATGGATATCATCTGGACAATCGCCTGCTTGAATCACGCGGTCTGCTCGCCCGCAAGGGTGCGCCGGAGACATTCAATTCCGAGGGTTTTTGCGAAACTGTAAAAGGCTTTGTGCTTTCCAAGCGGGAGACTTTTCACCCGAAGTTCGACCGGCATATGGATCTGGCAATTGCAAATTCAATCTCGATCCACGCGGATACACCGGTCGTCGTGGTGGAGGGCAATTACCTGTTGCTGAAAAGCGTACCCTGGATATCGCTGCGCGATGTCTTTGCCGCCACTGTTTTTGTCTGTCCGCCTTTGGACGCGCTGCGCGACCGGTTGCAGCAACGATGGATAAAGCATGGGCTCGATCCGGAGACCGCCGCATTGAAGATAAACGGGAATGATCTGCCAAATGCCGAATTGGTAATCCGCGAAAGCTATGAGGCTGATCTTTGCCTGAGCCAGAACTACACGGAATTTGGCCTGCGTTACGCGTACTGAGCGGGCTTCACCGTGTTGAGACGCAAATAAAGTTGTCCAGGAAGCCTGTAGGACATTTAAGTGATCTGCCATGCCGGGCGCATCCTCCCCGGACAGGCATGGCCGGGGTGGGCAAATTGCTTTCCCGGTCATGCCGCCTGTCTGCGTTGAAGTCAGGCGAACCGGGCAAATTGGTCAGCTTCTGGAAAATCAATCGAAGTTCAAATTAGCAAAAAGGAAGAACCAATGAAGTTTTTTGTGGACACGGCCGATGTAGGCGACATCAAGGATTTGCTGTCGACGGGTTTGCTGGACGGCGTAACGACCAATCCCAGTCTTGTTGCCAAATCAGGAAGGCAGTTCAAGGAAGTCATCGCAGAGATCTGTGCGCTTACCGAAATGCCGGTATCCGCAGAAGTGTCGGCGGTCGACACCGACGGCATGATTGCAGAGGGTGAGCTATTGGCGAATATTGCCGAGAACGTTGTGGTGAAATTGCCGCTGACCCTGGATGGACTGGCTGCCTGTGCGCATTTCAAACGCAAGAAAATAATGACCAATGTCACCCTCTGCTTCTCTGCCAACCAGGCATTGCTGGCGGCCAAGGCCGGCGCCACCTATGTCTCGCCATTTATCGGCAGGTTGGATGACATAAATCTGGAAGGTTCAGACCTCATCAAGGACATTCGCAAAATCTATGACAATTACGGCTTTGAGACCAAGATCCTGGCGGCCTCGATACGCACGGCCAATCACGTGACACAAGCCGCACTTGCCGGCGCGGATGTCACTACCATTCCTCCAGCCGTGATCAAGAAACTCGCGCAACATCCTCTGACCGACAAAGGGCTGGAACAGTTTCTTAATGATTGGAAAGCTACTGGCCAGTCGATATTGTGACTGGCGCAGGAGCAGAATGACCAACTATGAACTGGCCTGCGATTCGCGGTTCCAAGCTCTCTCCAGTAGTTGTGCCATGTCCAATCCCAAACTTGCTTCGATGGCCATGCTGAGCTGATTGTCGTTCTCGATCATTTTCCTCAGTTCCTTATGGTTCCAGGTGATCACCTGCGTCGGTTCCACAGCTACGATATGTGCAATGGTTTGAGAATCCTGCCTGCCATCGAGAAAGATCGCCGAGCCGATGAAGTGTCCGGGTCCAAGCTGCTCGACGGTTCTGTCGTTCATGCGAAGCGCCACATTTCCATCTGTAATGAGCGCAATTTCATCCATTTTTTCGCCCTGTTCTGCAATGGTTTCATTCTCGGCAATTGATTTGCTCTTCCCGGTTTTGAAGAGCTTGCGTGCATGATGTGGACGTAGCCTGTTGAGCGACATTTCATAAATGCGCTTTTGATCTTCAGTAAACCGCACCGGACGTCTTTCGATCCCAAGGTAGGTAATCCAGTACACATTGATCAGAATGAACGCCGTATCCCAGCCGATGCCAGCCCAAAGGGGCTGAGACTGAAAATAGTAGTAGGGTATTTCGAAGAAGAGCGAAAATACGGTCAGGATACGCAGCCAGAGAATATCCTTCATGATGTAGGACAGAAGTAAAAGCGCGTAGGAAATATTTGCAATGATTTCGAGATCGAAGCTTGGCATCTTTGTAACCACTATTGTTGATGGCATCCCGATCATGGGAAACCGGAATTCTAAACGTTACCAATTTCGCGTTGAAAGGCCAGTCGTTCGGTGCAAATGATCTGGCGGATCCAGCTCCAATTGTGGGCGCGCAGTTTGTGGCAACATGATTGTCGCCCAATGACCGAGTATTCCGGTTACGCCTCTTTTGACCGGGTTGCCGGGACCAGGATGATCGACATTGCCGTGGCGGCAAGGGCGCAAACCATGATGATAATGACCGACCAGATGGAATCCTGTGTGTGTGCGATGCCGGCTAGCAGCGCAACGCTGCCAATGATCGCAAATCGGGCGATGGTTTTCACGACTGACTGGGCAGCAAAGATCTGATCTTTGGGTGCCAGATCCATGAAATAGAGAACGCGCGCGCCGGTCATGCCAGAGGCAGCTGCGCTTGCAACAAATACCGCAGTAGCATGCAGGTAAACAGGTTGCTTGGTTTCGGTCGCACTGATGAGGACGAGCAACAATCCTGCTGCGAATACCATCAATGCACCAATAATCAGGGTCAGCCGATAGGAATATCCGTTTACGAACCGCCACAGAGGAGCGGAAATTGTGAGCGATGCCGCAGAAGAAACCAGCAAGGCGGTCAATCCGTGGGGTGTATCATGATGTGCCTGTGCCGTGACCAGGGCAAAGATGGGTACTGAGAGCCCTAACATCACGAGGAGAAGCCGGATCGTGATGTAGTTGCGAAACCATGGTTCGGTAGACAGTTCACGGGCAGCATCGAAAAATCTGGGCTTAGTGTGGTCGTCATTATCTTTGGCCGGAATATCATGGTCCGGATCGGACTCCACGTCGCGAATGGTCATAAACGCGAGACCGGAGAGCACAAAACAAATGGCGCCGGTAGTCACGACCAAGGCATGTCGTGTTAAAGAAGCGTCATCGTTCAGCAACCAGTGGATGAATAGAGCGATGCCGATTGCGCATAGCCCGCCAGCCAAAATCTGCAGGAATTGCACGCGAATACGCTGATCGGAGTTCAGATTTTCGGTGAAGAACGGGGTCATCAATAGCGACTTTACTTCATGGATGGCACCGATCAGCAAAAGCAGACCAGTAAAGGCGATGCCAATAGCGACCTTGTTGTCCGAAAACAGAGCCACAACAAAGGCGATATAGCAAAGGCCGATTCCAATATCTGCAATTATGATGCCGCGCTTGCGATTGCGCGTATTCGACAACCAGCCCAAGGCGAACACATCGATCACCGTTCCGGCCGTATGGCGCAGGGCTACCAGCGAGCCGGCCAGGAAAATCGGCAGTTGCAAGGAAACGGCAATGAACGGCATGACGATGCTCGGACTGGACAAGACCCAGGCCTGATTCGACAGGGCACCTTGCCAGATGAAATTCCGGTAATTGTGGTCTTTTCCCTGCGGGGTAGTTCCCGCATTTTCCGAAGTTTGGGTTTTGTCTGTCGCCAATACTTTCCTTTCGGAACAAAGTGTAACTTAACCCGCCCCTGAATATTATCACGGGCAGAAGTTAACAGTAGTCTTAGGTAACGCAACTGAAAGATGGTTGGACATTAAGCTGAGAAATCAGCTTGATCGGAATTTGGCGCGCAACCGATCCGAAGTCCATTCCCAATCTGATAATGAGTGGGGTGAAGACAGGCGCAGTGCTTAATTCTTCTAAACCGTATCTTGGTTCAGCCCGTTCAAGAAGTCGGATAGAACATTTCGAAAATCCTGGCGGTAGCGGTCTACGTCATCAAACTTGGGCGTGATGACAGATAGTTTTGCGCCGGGAATAATTTTCGAAAAAGCGCGCGCATAGTCGAGCGGGTGGATGATGTCGTTTTCGGTTCCCACAACAAGCGTCGGCATCTTGATCGAAGAGACTTCTTCTATGGTGACGCCGGGTCCATCCAGTGAAATTCGCTCCAGCAATGCGGCAGTGACATTGTGTGGCTCCAATGTAAACAAATCGAGAAGTGCCTGCAGGTTATGCGGGAAGTACTCGCTCAGCATTGTATAGATCTGGCTGGCTTTAAAATTCGTACGGGCCTCTTTTGGGTTCTCGGCCAACAATCTCCCGACAATTGCCAGTGGTGTCAGGTTGGATGGTGCTTGAGACATCAGCCATGCAGGCCGGCCGAGCACCACTGCCCTGACCAAATCGGGCCGTTTTACCGCGATCCGAAGCGCAACGGCCGATCCCATGGAGATCCCGCCAATCACCACCGGTTCAACAGCATTTGTTTCGATGAGGTTGATTACGTCATCGGTAAACTGTGCAATCGTGAAGTGCTCCGGTGAACCAGCCTCTGATGCGCCATGGCCCCGGAACTCCATCGCCACAATATTCGTTTCGGTGTCCTTTGGAAAAGCCTCAATAGGAAAGTCAGCCGTGTCGCATAATCCATGCTGGAAGACCATCGTGTTGCTATCGAAATCACCATAGGTCGCAAGCTTGATGTCACCGCAGTTGAACATGTTCATGGTTACGAAATTCCTGCCGTTTTGTAACTTTGCGGGAAAAGCGGCCGCAAACGGAACATGTTTCTGACATCTGCGCAAGAAGTTCGATGCGGTTTCTAGACTTCGGTGGCTGGATGTAATTTATTACCGTTACCCAGGGTAAGCCGCTCGCGAAGTAGAATAAGATGTCTCATAACCCAACCATTGCGCCACAGGGTGTTAAATCCAACAAACCGGTTTGGGGATCATTATTTGGTTCGTAAGCTCACAGCAATTTTAGCCGCCGATATTGTCGGCTATTCCAAACTCATGGGTGCCGACCAGGAGGGTACGCTTGAGGCACTTCGGCAAATGCGGGACGCGCTGCTCGAGCCCGTTGTTGGCCGAAATCGCGGTAACATTGTCAAACGCATGGGCGATGGCTGGATTGTCGAATTTCCATCTGTCACCGATGCTGTGGGTTGTGCCGTCACCGTCCAGCAAAGCCTGGCCGAACATGAGTTCATTCGGCTTCGAATTGGCATTCATACCGGTGACGTCAACTTCGAAAATGATGATGTGTTTGGCGACGGTGTAAATGTGGCGTCTAGGCTGGAAGGATTGGCAGATCCCGGCCAGATCCTGATCTCCGATACTGCCTATGCGCAACTTGATGAAAGGTCCGCAAAGCATTTTATCGGGGGTGGAGTTCAAACACTCAAGAATATAGCCAGACCGGTAACCGTGTGGAAATGGACCCCCAAAGCGGAAGCAGAACAATCTGAAGATCCGGATGCTTCAAAGTTGGAGGGCAGGACCTGCATTGCTGTGCTGCCGTTCGACAATATGTCCGGTGACCCTAATCAGGAGTATTTTTCCGATGGTCTGACTGAAGACATCATAACTGCACTTTCGAAACACAAATGGCTGGAAGTCGTCGCTCGAAATTCGGTATTTGCTTACAAAGGAACATCGCCGAACGTACGCAGGCTAGCCGATGAAGTCGGCGCCGATTTTGTTGTCGAGGGATCGGTGCGCAAGTCGGGCGACAGGGTTCGCGTCACCGCTCAGTTGATTGACGCCAGTTCGGGAAACCATGTCTGGGCCGAACGCTACGACCGGAAAATGGAAGACATTTTTGACGTCCAGGACGAAATCACTGACACGATCGTTGGAAGGATAGAGCCCGAAATTGGCACGGCGGTTCGTCAGAAAATCCAACAGGCTCCGCGGCGGGACCTGCAAGCCTGGGATTGTTATCACCTGGGGATTTCAAAGTTCTACAAGTTTACGGCCGAAGGCAATAAAGAAGCCCAGCAATTGCTCCAGAAAAGCCGCGAATTGGAACCCCAATTTGCTGAAGCCCATGCATGGTGGGCCTATGCCACGATCCTTGGCATGGTCTACTGGGATACCGAGCCAGACACGGCGTTGATGGATCAGGCACTTGCAGCGGTTCACGAAGCAGTGTCAATCGATGGCCAAAACGCCCAGCTGCATATGCTAAAGGGCAGGGTGCAACTGGCGAGAAGAGAATATCGCGGTGCGCTAGCTGATAACGAGACGGCAATACAGCTAAACCCGACCCTTGCGCCAGCCTATTGCGGATTGGGAGATTCGCTTGCCTATGAAGGCAGGTATGACGAAGCAATTGCGCTGTTTGAAAAGGCCGTTGCGATGAGCCCGAACCATCCGCAGCTCTGGGCCTTTCTTAGCTATGGTGCAATGACATTATTGTTTGATCAGCAATATGAAAAGGCGCTTCAATGGGCCGAACGGGCCCGCAACATTCCCAATTGCCAGTATTGGGCTACAGCCCATGCAGCAGTCGCGCTGGCCTATCTCGGTCGTGAACAAGAACTGCAAAAAATGGTCGCTCAGCTATTGAAAGAAAACGCTGATTTCACGCTGACATTTGCCGAAAGAAAGCTCTTCTACCTCCAGCGGGATGATCAGTTGAATTTATATTTGACTGGTCTAGAAAAGGCTGGAATTCCCAGATAGCCACAGGTTCGGCACCCGGCATTCAGCTGCCAGCTACAGCCTTGGACATCCATTGCTCGCAAAACCGGGCGGGGGTTTTCCAGCCGGGCTCCAGAAACAGAAAATGCGCGTGGCCTTCTGCCAGGTGATGAGTTCCTCTTGAACCATATTTTTCTGCGATCTGCTTACCAAGTTGATGACGGACGGCGCGATCTTCTGCTCCCGAGACGACCAGCACGGGGCATTTCACCTTGTCGAATTCAACCTCAGCGGCTTTATTGTCATCAAACATCCAGAAGAACATCTCGAACATGACGCGACCGGATTCAGCGCCCAGCTTTTCAAAAAGGGCGTGTTGGGCAGCCTCATCTAGCTTGTTGAGCGCAAAGGGAGCCATCAACTCAAAGGGAACCCGTAGCGGCCCGTTCCAAAACGCGCCCATTTCCATGAAACTGCGTGCGACGGCGCGTTCATCATCGGTTTCGGGCAGCATTCCCCAGGGGGCATTCGGATTAATCGCCACGACGGCTCTAGCGAGGTCACGGGCGGCGACCTGCTGGGCAATCATGCCGCCGATGGCGTGGCCCAACAGAACGGGTTTGGTATCGAGCGATTTAACAAGGTTTGCAATATCGTCGGCATAATCGGCAATACTGGTATTGACAAAATCTGGGTCAGGTTCCGCCTTAGGATCGCTGTCGTGGTAGCGCAGCGCCGGTGTGTGACAATCCCAGCCCTTTGCTTCAAAAAATGACTTGTAGTCATCCCAGCACCAAGGTCCTGCAAAGGCACCGTGGATCATTACGACAGATTTCTTCATCTTTTCTCTCCCTGGTTCAGGACTTTAACGAAGAAGAATCTGTGTGTCTCTAGGTGATGTTCCGCCGCCAGAGGACAAATGGAATGGTGATCAGGTACATGGTTATGCCGTAGACCGCTGATGGCAACGAAAAGGGTGGCAGGCCGGCTGCCTGTTCGACAATCAGCGATCCGACAGTGATCCCCAAAGTCCCGTTTTGTGTTCCGGATTCCACAGCAATTGCGGTTGCTTCGCTGCCGGACAATCGAAGCAGGCGGCCAGAGATAAGCCCGACAGCAAGCAAAACGACATTAAGCAGCACCAGGGCGGGTGCCAATCGGGGAAGATTTTCCAGAAAAACACCCCAATTGGTAGCAAGGGCGCCGATAATGATGACGACAAACAGAATAGTGGCCGTCATTGAAAGGAACCTGTCGGCCCGCTGGCTGAAGTCAGGTGCGAAATGGCGCAGAGACATGCCGGCAGCAACTGGTAGAGCGGTAATCAGGAACATGGCGATCGCAAGCGAGGTCACGTTGATGTCGGGCGCATCAAGTCCCATGAAATAGCTGGCCGAAGTCGCCACCAATATCGGAATCGTGACAATGCTTACGAGACTGATGACAGCGGTCAAAGATACTGACAGCGCCACGTCGCCTTTCGCGAACTTCGTCAGCAAGTTGGAGGTTACGCCGCCCGGGCAGGATGCAAGGATCATTAGGCCGAGGGCGATTTCCCCAGGCAAGACGAACAGGATCGCAATAACAAAAGCGACAATCGGCAGAATGAGCATCTGGTTTATAGCGCCGACGAGGAACGCAAAGCGGCGCTTGGCGACCCGCTGGAAGTCTGCCACGGTCAATCCGTTTCCCAGCGAAAACATTATGATCGCGAGTGACAAAGGCAGAAAGACTGAAAGTAAAATTCCCACTGCAACACACTCCCCAATTGCTAAGCCATAAGACGGCTTTCGAGTTAGCCGCGAGCTATATAAGAAAGCCAGCGATTGGCAAATTTTAGCTGTGGGAAACAGGCCTTGGGCAGCAAATGCGGTTGATTAATGAATACACATAGAATTCGATACTATACCGGAGGCAAGCTGGTGTAATTTCATGCGATTGATGAAATGCAAACATCAGAAAACCGCGTAAAAATTATCAAGACAACAGATTATTTCTGATTGACGTACCTCAAGTAAATGCCCTATTCGGTGAATTGGAGGCTGAATTGGGTAAACCGACCGTACATGACATTGCGAAGACTGCGGGTGTCAGCCTGGCGACCGTAGACCGGGTCTTGAATGCCCGGCCCGGCGTTCGTCAGAAGACGATCGACCGGGTGAATGAGGCTATCGATTCACTGGGCTATATTCGTGATTTGTCAGCGGCCAACCTCGCGCGGCAACGGGTATACCGGTTTGCCTTTGTCCTGCCCGAGGGGCCGGATCAATTCGTCGAAACCTTGCGGGCGTCTCTGCAGGAGGCGGCTGCGAATGGGCAATCGGACCGGTTGGGCATAAAACAATATCGCATACCGCCCAGGGACCCGCATGCCATTGTGGGGGTTCTGCAGCGGATCGGGAATTCCCATTATGAAGGGGTCGCCATAATGGCGCCGGAGACGCCCGAAGTGCGTGACGCCATATTGCGCTTGAAAGAGCAGGGTATTGCGGTTGTCGCTCTTGTTTCTGACCTTCCAACGTCAGGGCGAGACTGGTTTGTCGGGACAAACAACATCGCTGCCGGCAGGACTGCAGGCCAGTTGATGGGGCAGTTTCAGAAAGATCCCAATGGCAAGATACTGGTCGTCAGCAGTTCGATGCTTGCCCGAGATGCAATCGAACGGCGGCTCGGTTTTGACAAGGTCATTGCCGAGCGATTTCCTGATCTGAATGTGCTTCCGTCTCTGGAAGGTCATGGCGATACCGAGCGAATAGCCAGGATTATCAAGCGTGCCTTCGAGCTCAATCCGGATATTTCGGGGGTATATTCCATCGGTTCGGGAAACAAATCTCTGCTGGAGGCGATTGAACCGTTTCGGATAGCAAATTCACCTATCATCATCGGACATGAATTGACACCGACCATGCGTAAAGCGCTGATCCAGGACAATATTGATGCGGTAATCACACAAAATGTTGGTCATCTCGCCAGAAGTGCCATTCGTGTTTTGAAGGCCAAGTGCGACAACGCTAAGCTATTGGAATCGCAAGAGCGTATCCGTATAGAAATCGTTTTGCGAGAGAACCTGTAACCGAAAAATTCAAACAAAATGAGGTACGCACCTCATTTTTTGCTTTACTTGAGGTACGTAAATCATTTATTGGTGGAATCCATGGCCGTATCCAATGTGGCAGGGTCAGATATTGAAACACGGGAGGCTTATGATGAAATTTTCGAAACTGTTGAGCGCGACTGCGGTTGCAGTGACGATGGGGTTTGGCGTCAGTTCGGCAAAGGCCGACGATCTGACATTGTGCTGGGCGGCTTGGGACCCGGCAAATGCGCTGATTGAACTCAGCAAGGACTTTGAAGAAAAATCCGGGCACAAGATGAGTTTCGAATTCGTCCCTTGGCCAAATTTCGCTGACCGGATGCTGAATGAACTGAATTCGGGCGGCAAGCTTTGCGACCTGATGATCGGCGACAGCCAGTGGATCGGGCTTGGCGCAGAAGCGGGTCATTATGTGAAGCTCAATGATTTCTTCGATGCCGAAGGCATTACAATGGAGGATTTCATTCCGGCGACCGTGACGGGCTATGCAGAATGGCCAAAGGGAACGCCAAACTATTGGGCATTGCCTGCCTTTGGTGATGTCGTTGGATGGACCTATCGCAAGGATTGGTTCGAGCGCCCGGAACTGCAGGCCGAATTCAAGGAAAAATATGGTCGTGATCTAGGGGTTCCCAATTCACTTGATGAGCTTAAGGACATTGCAGAATTCTTCCAGGGCCGCGAGATAGACGGGAAGACTGTCTATGGTGCCGCGATCTATACCGAGAGGGGTTCTGAAGGCATCACAATGGGAGTGACCAATGCGCTGTACAATCACGGATTTCAGTATGGCAATCCGGATAGCCCCTATGAGCTCGACGGTTTCGTGAATTCTCCGGAAGCCGTAAAGGGGCTGGAGTTCTACAAGGAACTCTATGACTGCTGCACACCTCCCGGTTCGTCGGACTGGTACATGTCTGAAAACATCGATGCGTACAAATCAGGTCAGGTTGCGCTGCAGATGAACTTTGCCTTTATCTGGCCGGGTGTTCATGCCGATCCTAATGTCGGTGGAGACAA
>JANQQM010000168.1 GCA_028289365.1 Salaquimonas sp.
TATGTGTTGTGAAAACTGGGCGTCAGTAGCAGCACTTTCGAATAGGGCCTCTGCCGCGCTGGGAAGCTTGCTTCCTACTCCCAATATGCCCAGGCCGTGACCATGGACAAACTCAAAGGCCGGATAGGTGGCGCTCAGCTCCTCATATAATCGCCATACGCCGAAGTCGGACCGGCGTTCGTTGGTATCATGAAATACTACGATCGCTCGTTCGCTCAGCTTGCGATGCCAGGTTTCAAAATCCGATTTCACGGCTTCATAGGTATGCAGCCCGTCGATATGCAACAAATCGATGGATTGGTCCGAGAATTGATGAACAGCCTCGGCAAATGAACTACGTATCAAGGATGAGAAGCCTGAATAATTGGCGGAATTATAGTTAACAGCGGCGTTGTAAACTTCGTCACCATAGTACCCGGCGTGCTTGTCGCCTTCCCAGCTATCAATCGCAAAACACCGGGTGTCGAGTCTGGCCTTTGCAACCGCCTGGCAGAATGCGAAATATGATGTACCGTAATGGGTGCCAAGTTCAACGAAAACGCCAGGATTGATTGTCTTGATAAGCCAGAACGCGAACGGAATATGGCTGGTCCAGGCCGATCTCTCAAGAAATTCGGGTTCCCAGAGTATGACTTCATCCAACACCTGTAGCGAATGCAAAGTCAAATCTGTATTCTCAATGGAAACGCCCTTGTGAGTATCATAAAGTGTTATCGCCGATTTATCCTGCTCAACCATAAATTTATTCCGATATCTTCAAATTATTGAATCGTCCAAAATATGTGCCAACATTTACTTGCAGCTTCGCAATCTTGCATCAAATCGGTTCATGGTTTTAAATCACCATTGTCAGATGGGGGATCAGTACCCAAACATGAAAACTCTGTCGCGAATGCTGCACAGTTCGGCTTATCAATTTGGCCAGGAAATTTCCAGTTCGAACGCGTGCCAATCTTTCGTTCTCAACCAAAATCTGAATCTGTTGCGCCGACGACAAGAATGAATGAGTTAAGGCTATTGGTTTGTACATCACACGACACACAGCATTGCGAACGGAACATTCGGTCCATCTGTCATCACAGAAAGCGACTGTCACGTTGCAGCTTCTTCTCCGGCTTTGAATTGCAACTTTCCGGTCACGATGGAGGGTGCTACATAAAATAAATCAGCAACTCGTGATGGTTGGAACTTGGGATAGCTCGGCACCTACACGGCCCCAATTCCAATCGTTTCCACCTCCGGCCCCTTGCGAACATTCTTTGTCGCAAAAGAGACTAGAACAATTGATTTTCATTTCTTTGGCTCCCAAGCTTGTTGGATCCCCGAATTGGTTTTGTGCAGGTGAAGTGCTTGTTGATAAAGTCTGATATCGTCAGCGTTAAGCTGTTGCAGTTTGGACATTAAATCTTCATCAAGATCGATTTTCTGGTTTTTTGGCGCTGCGTTCACAAACCGTGGCCGAAGGTCAACGCCAATAATGTTCGACAGACAAGAAATATCACTGTCATAGCGTTCCATCATGCCTAAGAAACCAATCTCTTGTAGATCAAGGCCCTTCAACAACCGGCTCTGCTTGTTCTGTTGGCTCGGTATCCTGGCGAATTCCATGACAGATTTTCTAAAGTTGCTATGCCGAACAAAATGTTTGTAGTCAGATAGGAGCCTCTCAATCGGTTCCCTTAGAAAAGTAACAAACTGGCCTGGATGAAACAGGTCTAGGTAATCCTCGGCACAGAAATGTCCTGAAAGGATAATCTGTCCTGAAACGGTATCCCGAATACTCCGAACATTTCTCTGATCATATTTGTGCTTTCTGATGATTTCACTGGTAATTGTCGGCTTCTCGCCATAGTCCATCAGATGGCAAGCATTCGGGAATCCTTCAATCAACGCATTTCGCAGGGCAGTTCCCCCCGTCTTTGGAATATGTAAAAAAGCTATATCTCCATTGATCATTTTTACAAGACTCAAATATTAATTGCTTGTTTTATTTTAGATATTTCTCTGTTGGTATCCGAGACTATGTCGCTGCTTATCGGATCGAATACATCATTGCGATCGTGATTTTCAAAAAATCTGCAGTTTCTTTTATTTTCAAAAGTAGTAGCCCTGCCTCGAGCTGATTTTCTTTGCTCAAACTCCTGTTTTGATTTCACCACATAGTGATTTATCCGAAATGGTTTCCAATGTATTTGATCACTGAGCCCCAAGCCTCGTTTCGGGTGTTCGACAAGCTTGGAACCATCAAGATGTGTATAAGTGTGACCCCTCGACAGCAGGAAGTGATGCGGATTATTGCTCGTGCTTCGATAAGCAGATGTTCGAACAATCGACTTGTAATGAAAGTTCGCACCGAAGTTGTCACGTGCGCGTTTCGAAAAGCGTTCCATTACAAGCTCATCGGAAAATATCTCATGTGACGAGGAGCCGTAAATGGCCCAATTTACGGCGACAGCTCCAATTGACGGATTAAGATTTCGCAACAGATCCGACATCCGCTCATTGCAGTCATTTGCTAACAGAAACTCGTCTGCATCAATAAATGCAATCCAGTCCGTACGCTTACCGAAGCGTCGCATTATTTCTTGATAAGCTGGAAGTTGCGGCGGTTGATTGGGCAAATGAGGAAATGGAAAATATCTAATTATTCCTGCCGAATGGAGGGCCGCTAATAGATTTGTTGTGCCGTCGTCACTGTTATTATCGGCGATATAAAACTCCTCGACGCCCAATGTACGGTGATATGCAATCCATTCCAAAATGTAAGGTTCTTCATTCTTGAAGATGGCACCTATGGCCAGTTTTGCCTTTCGCCAAAAATTAATCCGCAATTGAAAAATCCTCGCGTTCCAAGGTAAGGTTTACCGAGTAGTATGGATCGGGAACCAACTTCCATCGGCGTTGCATATAGCTAATTTCATTTTGGAAACGGGCGATTTTTTCTGGATCATCATCCAATCCTCGGGATTTGCTCTCATGATGATACAGCTCCGCATATGGGGTCCACACATTTGAAAGGCCCAACTCGCGAACTTTTAGACAAAAGTCGACATCGTTGAAGGCTACGGTTAGATTTTCTTCATCCAGTCCGCCAACTTTCTCATAGATTTCACGCCGAACCACCATGCAGGCCCCAGTAACGGCAGATAAATTCTGTACTAATTTTAAGCGATGAAAATAGCCGTTTGCATCCTTGTCCTGATATTTGTGGGAATGGCCTGCGACACCTCCAACTCCTAAAATTACGCCGGCATGTTGTATGGTGTTATCTGGATAGTAAAGTTTGGCACCGACGCAGCCAATATCTTCCTGGCAAACCCAAGACACCATTTCTGAAAGCCAATCGTCATTGATAACTTCAATGTCGCTGTTCATCAGACAAAGAACATCACCTTCAACGTGTCGAACAGCAAAATTGTTGATTGCAGAATAGTTGAAAGGGTGATCATAAGAGATAACGCCTATTTTACCGTAAGCTTGCATCTCTTCCAGGTAACTTATGGTTTCCTCTTTAACTGATCCATTGTCCACCACTAAAATCTCGAAATTTCGGTAGGTGGTGCGACTGAATATCGAAGAAATACAGTTGCGAAGCAGCTCCACCTTGTCACGGGTCGGTATAATAATACTAACAAGCGGTTCAGACTCCGTAAGTCGATGGCGAAGACGGTAGTAAGGTCCATCTGATGCCTGCTCCAACACTGCAGAAATCTTGGTGCGTTCGACATGCTCTTCCAATGCCCGCATGCCGGCCGCGTAGGCGTAGGATTTTTCGTTGATACTTAGTGCTGTGGAACCTGTTGTAGCGCGCCAATGATAAAGTACTTTTGGTATATGCCGGATACTGCGCTCATCAATGCGTTCGAATATTCGAAGGGTTAAGTCATAATCCTGGCTTCCCTCGAAACCGACGCGCCAGCCTCCCACAGATTTTATGTTTTCAGTGCGATGAACGATGAGGTGATTAAGGTAATTCTGCGATCGAAACAATTCTCGTGAAAAATCTGGTTTGAAATGGGGAGCGTAGCGAACGCCATGTTGGTTGAATTTATCTTCGTCGCTATAAATGATCTGCGATTCCGGATACCTGGCAATTTCCAATACCACTTCTGCAAGCGCGTTTGCACTTAACGCATCATCTTGGTCGAGCATCGCCACCCAGTCCCCGTCAACCAGAGACAGTGCCGAATTTGAAGCTCTTGAAATATGTCCATTATTTGCGCGTGTTACCAATTTTATGCGCGGATATTTGTTGCGATACTCTTGCAGGATTTCGTGTGTCTCAGTGACCGTTGATGCATCATCAGCTATACACAATTCCCAGTTTTCATAAATCTGCTCAGTTACGCTTTCAATCGCTTTCCTTAGGTGTTCGCCAGAAGGCTCATACACCGGCATCAAGACGGATATCAAAGGTCGGTTCTGCAATCTCTGCAGCCGTTCCTTCAGATCTGAAACACCATCCTCGTTCATGATATCATGTCGAACAATCCATTGCTCATAGGTGTTCATGATTGAAAATCGATTGTAATCTGTTTCGCGCAACTGAGAGGCAAGTGCGCCCGGCCCCTTTCGTAGTATAGTTGCCGCAATTCGGCTAACCACTTCCGCGGGCTTATTTTTCTTAAGGTCAAGCCTTACCTGGTGAAACAACTGACGAACATAATATTCTAGGCCGTTAAGTCGTCGAAGTTTGATCGTCGCCGTGCTCGTCGAGTTGCCAAGTCCAAAAAACACGACGACCAAACCTGATATCGCTCCATCCAAAGCAAACCGTCCGGCATATACGTCCTTCTCGGCTAAATAAGTTAGTCTTTGTCTGACACCTTCGATTTCGTCATTTGATGTCAGGTATATCGCCTGGAGTCTAACCGACTTAAGTCCACTGTTTCCACCGATTGCATGGATCTGAATATCGTAGTGCCCTTTAATTAAATCGCAGGGCAGATACATGGTACATCGATTGTCATTTGCTTTTGATTTTTGTGATTGGACAAGGCCGCTCAGGGAAGCATTGTGAATACCGTCGAGTTTGAAGGGAAACGACAAAAATAAACTGATTTTCTTGAAAATTGCCGAGATCATGAGAGATCCTGGGTATTTAATACATCCCCGGTTAAAGTGTAAAATTTGTAGCTTGTAACTATGTGCATTCGTGCATTCGGATTGTTTGAGATCTGGCTTTTATACAAATCTCATAAATCCTTTCAATCTGATTGTAATTGGCTGGCAATCGAGCTTATGTTGTCCAGCAAACAGGGCTTGCCAGACAGATGAAAGGCGATGTCGCTCGACTACAAGATCAGCTTTAGTTTAATCAGCTCCGATTGTATACTTGTCCATGTTCGGCGTAATTTGGTTTGTTGGTGTACACGATTGCTTGCGGCTGGCGCAATGTGATCGTTTAATGGATCGGTCTAAATCTTTTCCTTTGGGTAAGTTTTTTCGCCTAACTCCGTCACGTCTGCGGACCAAACAAAATTTTCAAGGTCGACATTTTTTACTTTCCGTACAATGATAAACGACGCTAAAAATCCAATCTGGAATGGTGAGATGTGATGCAGCCAATCTCCCTCAGTTTGCTCTTTATAGTAGACCGACGTATTTATGTAGTAGGATGTTTTTAATACTTCAAATCCAAGAGCAGGACAAAAGAGAGACTTTAATCCCTCCACTGTATATCTAAAGAAATCCCAAGGTAGACAGTGGAGCCCCACCATATATGGCACTTTGTGGCAGCTAATTCCAGCAACTGGAAGCATTGCGCTAATTTCTCTTGCGACAAGCCATGGCATGGCAATGTGCTCTAGAACAGATTCAGAGAGTATTGCTCCGAACTTCTTGCCTCTTGGGAAATAGGAACTCAATTTATGCGCGTCTCCAACAACATCGACATTCGATCCATCGTGGAAATCAAATCCCACATAACCATGATTTACTAAATTTCTTGATCCTGGTGAATTTTCAGCCCGAGATCCGATCTCCAATAGTTCGTGCCCTTCGGCATTCACCATTTTAATGAATTCAGGTACAATGTTTTCATTCTTGCTAATAGTGATCGGCCCGTGTAGTCGCGGTTCTCTTCCGATTGAACGAACATTTATTTTACGTCCGTTGCCAGCGTCAAACCTTATTTGATGGACGGTTTGTCTTGGAATATAAGTATTAAAGCCTTGCACAAATTTTCCTGGATGCCTTATTTCAATGTCGGGTCGGCTGAACTTTTGCCTACATACAGCCTCTGTACCGTTTACAGAGATTATCAATTCTTGAATTGGTTCATTTCCGACCGCATATCCACCTACAGACAGGCCGTAATCAGTTGACCATTGGGATTCGATGCAGACGGTCAGACTATCATTACTTTCTTCTGGGAATACCTGATCTTTTGCAAACTCGTACATGGGAAGTCCTGATGCTGATCGTAATTCTCATTTATAGCATAATTTTATGTCGCGCGAATTTGTAATTACAAATGCTGCGTTAAGTTTATTATTATGAATACTTATGAGTGTGAATTGTGACATAGAAGCAACTTTAGCGATATCAGCTCACGGTTATTCATACGCGTTTAGCCGTGGCGGTCATCAGACATTAACAATTCTGCGGTTTGGTGACAGGTTCTGGCCTAAATCGGACAACGAACAACGGCAAAAAATCCAACTACTTGGAGCTTAACTTTTCCCATATACTGAAAAAAACTAGCCAGGCCATACGCGTATTGAATGCCAAAGTTATATTGCAATTTTCCCAACTAGTGTGGTCTACTCGCACCAGATGTCTCTTTGAAAGAATCATCATGATTCACTAATGATCCTAAAGATGGAGATTTAATCTCGGCCTTTGCGCCAATAAACGCCCGTCCAATCGATCAAGTGCATTTCATCTTTGATAGCGTAAGCAGTTCTGAAATCTTCTACCGCCTTACGGCAGCTATGAATGGCACCATAGTCATCAATTATTAGAAAACCACCTTCAGATAATTTTGAGTAAAGAGATTCTAGAGCAACTATAGTTGACGAGTACATATCCCCATCTAGTCTTACAACAGATAAAGTACTTACATTTGCATTTGGTAAGGTTTCTTCGAAATAGCCCTCGATAAATTCTACACTTGAGTCAAGTAGGCCATAACAATCGAAATTTGCTTCTACTTCAGCACGGCTAACAGCGAGTGTCTCGTAAGTGTAAAGTTTATCATCTAAATCGACAGGATATTTCTCGGGGTCAGGTCTGGGCAACCCGGCGAATGAATCTGCGACATAGACTTTTTTGGTGGAGCCAAGTGCATTGAGTACACCTCGAGCGAAGATACATGCACCGCCTCGCCATACACCAGTTTCAATAAAATCGCCTTCAATGCCTTCCCTGACAACAGTTTCTAATGCAAAACGAATATTCAAAAGGCGCTTTGCGCCTATCATAGTATGAGCATTTGCTGGCCAATCTTTTCCGTTATCGCGGTATTCGGGTACATATTTTTTCTCATGACCAGGCGAGATTGGTGCATCCTTATAAATTCGATTCAATACTACTTCAGCGAGAAGATTAAGGTATGCATCGCGATTGTTGTCATTCGTCATTCCGATTAACCTATTCACAAATTGGCAAATAATCCCTTTGCAAATTTGTTCCTGAGCTTAATCCAATTCGCGTCCGATCTCAAAAGCTCTTTTTTTGAGGTGGCGACCTTTTTCAAATACGCAGATTGAGTCATACAGATGCATAGATAGCGTCGAACTAGTAAATTCCGAGGATGGTATGGCACCGCGGGAATGATCAGCATTTAGTTGATCAATTAGATCTTTTATTGTTTCAATGAAACTACCTTCACGCTTTAGACCACCCTCATATTCTTCCCAATATGCAGTGTGTAAATCTTCGACAAGATACAGGCCGTTCCGAGCGATCTTCGGATACAAATACGAAAAACTTGTTTGAATATCGCTCATCATGTGACTGCCGTCATCAATAATTATGTCAATCGGATCGAATTCTTCGACTACTTTGGCAAGGAAATTTGTATCAGATTGATCTCCGATTCTTATAGATATCTGATCTTCTTCGTAATCTTTACATTGTGGCTGTATATCAATTCCAACTATATCTGCGTGCGGCCCCAACCAGGATTTCCACATCTGTAGTGAGCCACCTTTTCCACAGCCAATCTCCAAGAGTGTCAGAGGTCTATTTTGATAATGCTTGATATGGCGTTCATATATAGGAAAATAATGTTTCCATTTATGAATTATTCTTCCGTTATTATTTAAAAAAACAGAATATAGTGAATTCATTTGCTATCCATATTTTAGTAAGCTGTCGCACCATGTAACTTGCTAACAAACACTTTCTATATTGAATTGTGATCGTACAGTAAATTACCTGGTTTCAAGAAATCAGTCGATTGTAGAATACCAGGAAGTTCAACGAAGCAACCATTTCATGCTACAATCACAGCTGTAGAACAGCCACATTTTGACAAGAATATTCCTAGATCGCACGACATTGTGCTAATACAAAGTCCAAACTGAGCTTGGCATGCAACAAAGCGGTTAGTGTGTAGCTGAATGAACATATACAGGAAGGCAAATTGGCAGTCTAATTCAAAACGTCGGGCAACCACAAAGAACAGTTTACAGAGCTATGACATTTCAAATTTTTGTAAATGACATTATGTCAACTAGTTTTCCATTAATTTGGATGTCTGCATTAGTCATAAGGTTCCAATTCGGCGTGAATTACCAAATGGTAGGAATGGGACGCAAACCAGACATTGGGTTTGCTGGCTATGTATCACCTTTTTTGAGAGTACAATTTATATAAAACGGAAATAAATATGAATATATTAAATAGAGCGCTTAATATATATTATAGTGAAGGATTAATTGGTATTACATTACGTATCAAACAGAGATTAACAGATAAAAATAATTTTAAAAATTGGAAAAAAAAATTATTTATGAATTCTGATAGAGAATTCGAATATTCAGAATATGGAATAAAATTTAAGAAAAATAAATCAGATGCAACATACAAAATGTATCTAAAAGCGACCTATGGATATTATTATTGGAATAGAATATCAAGATTAAAACATAATTTTACATTTTTAGATATTGGTGCAAACCAGGGGTTATATACAATTTGTGCAGCAAAAAATCCAAATTCAATGAATATTTATGCCTTTGAACCCGTAGCCGAAACCTACGCTTATTTGAATAAAAATGTACAACTCAACAAAGTTGCCGATAAATGTACGCTCATCAACAAAGCTATTGCCAATAGGCGAGGGGCTGCGCAAATTGCAATTGTAGATGGCCATAGCGGCGCAGCAACAATTGCAGAAGAAAATGCGATATTTCAGCGGGCTCGTGCGACGACGGCTATCGAATTAATAGATGCGGGGGTATTGGACAACATTGTCTCAGCTGAATTTATCCCAGTAGTTGTAAAAGTTGACGTCGAAGGCCATGAACCAGCAGTTATTGAGCAGTTGCTAAAGACCAGTTTTTCGGACCGCATCACCGAAATATTCTTTGAGGTTCAAGAGCGATGGATAGATGTCGAAGCTCTAAAAAGCACCCTGCGCGACAACGGCTTCGTAAATTTTACAGAACTTGGAAAGGGCGGCGTTCAATATGACATACTTGCTACGCGGAGTAGTTAGACATTCTCCCGAACCAAAATCTATTCCTCCCACTCTTGGACGTCCACCAACCTTTTGACGCGTCCGGAATCGAGCTCAAGCACTTTGTTGCAGGTACTTGTAATCAGCGCTCTGTTATGGCTTGCCAAAACAATTATACCGGCTTTCTGGGCAATATTTCCCATTCGCTCGCGCGCTTTTTTCTGGAATGCAGGATCCCCTGCGCCAATCCACTCATCCATTAAAAGAATCTCGGGTTCTAAACTGGTGGCGATGGAGAACGCCAATCGGGCAGCCATGCCTTGGCTGTAGGCTTTCAGCGGTAGATCGATAAATTCACCCAGTTCGCTGAATTCAATAATCGAATCCATGCGTTCTTCGATTTCATGTTTTTGCCAGCCATTAATGAGCCCGCGTAGCAAGATGTTGCGTCTGCCCGTAGCCTCCTTTCGAAATCCCAGGGAGATATTGAAGAGAGCATCGACATGGCCATTGATCTCAACTTGTCCACTTGTCGGCGGATAGACTCCGTATAGAACTTTCAACAAAGTAGATTTGCCGGCACCATTCCGGCCAACTAGACCAAGCCGATCTCCGGCCGTCAGTGAAAAGCTCACATCCTTTAGTGCTTCGACCTGGAGATTGCGACCGGAGACCGCAACTTTATTGGTGTCTTTCTTTATCCTGCTATCGGGCCACGAAAGACTTATTTTCTTTCTGACACGGTAGACAAGTGCAACGTTTTTTGCCGTTATGGATACCATTATAAATAAAAAACAACCTTTTTACCGAATGAACCAAGTATTACTAAAGCAAAAATCCAACATAAAACACCAACAACACTGCAGAAAACAAATGCAAATAGCGGAAATTCGCCTGTTAAGATTGGCAATCTCACTATCTCAAGAAAATATGTAAATGGATTCCAAGCATAAATTACATGACGTATGCTATCACCGGTTCCAGGCGCCCAAAAGACGGGTGTTATGAACATTCCGATTCTCATTAGATTAGTGACAATAAACTGGCTATCTGGAAAAAACGCGCCGAGAAATGCAAAGAGTATAATTACAGCTGGCGCGATGACGACAATTAACAGTAGCGCAAGTGCACTCAATATCCATGCAGAAGAGGGTACTGCACCGCTCATCATCAGGATCAATGCGCAACCCAGAAACGCATAAGTCGCCCGGATTACTGATTGTGAAACCATACGCATAACATAAACGCTCAATGGCAGTTTTGTGCCCTTGATTAGGCCTTCCTCGCGAACAAAAAGCGAGATGCTGCCCGAAATGACATCGCTCATGTACAGCCAGACGAACAGCCCCACGGCGATATAGGTTTCATAACTTGGGATACCTGCACCACGTTGAAAAACAAAGATAAAGACACCTGCAAAGGCCAGATAATTAAAAAGTAACCAGGCCGGTCCTATTGTTGTCCGTCTGTGCTGGTCTCCAATGTCTTCAGTTGCCAGTGCAAACCAAACCCGCCGCATCCGAAATCCAGCACGTACATCTGCAATAGCTTGATTCAGAAAATTCGCCATGAACGTACTGGTATTTTTATTCAATGAGATTTGCAAGATGTGTGTTTGTTCTCATTTTGGCAGCAGGTCAGAGCTTCGTTTTGGGCAGATGCTTCTATACCAATCTTTCTATCTAAACATGCGGCAGCTAGAGTTTATTCGAGGACGAGTGGCCTCAACACATTCCATCGCTGGTCTTCCCACAGATGAGATGAAATAGTATTCAGCAAATCTCTGGTGAATTCGGATACCTGTTCAGTAACCAAGAAAAGACCCAATGCGCATTGCTATTGACGGAAGAAATTTGGTCCACCGCAAGACGGGTATCGCCAGGTATTTTCTTGACATATGCATTTGCCTGGCCGCGCGTGATCATGAACTGATCCTCTATCTGCCGGATGGCCCGCATCCTGATCATGATCTGGCATTTGCTTCAAAGATTAGAAAAGCGAACTACAGCAACCCGGTCAGCCGGGTCTATTGGCAACACAGGATTCTTCCGCATTGGGTAGCTGATGACCGGCCAGACGTCTTCTGGGGACCTGCGCACCGTTTGCCTGCGCGGCGAAGTGTTGATGTACCGCTCGTGCTGACGATACATGATCTTGTCTGGCGTAGAGTCCCCGATACCATGACTTTTACCAGGCGATTGGGCGAGAAAATGCTGATGCCCGCGGCATTGCGCGCAGCAGATATAATTTGTGTGAATTCTGAAGCCACCCGTCGCGAAATCGAGCTCGACTATCCTGGTTATCTCGACAGGACGAGGATTGTTCCTCCCGCGCTGAGCCTTGAAGAACAGTCAAAACCGGATCAAATGGTGATGGACCGTCTGTCGATAGACCGGGAATATTTTCTGTTTGTTGGGACGAATGAACCGCGAAAGAACCTGCCAAGACTGATCGAAGCCTTTGCTCAGATGGTCGCTTCCGCCGGCAGGAATACGCTTCTGGTGATTTGCGGCGGCGCCGGCTGGAAGACAGCCGATGCGGCGGAACTCGCTTCAAACAGTGGCGTCTCTGACCTGGTTCGTATCGCAAATTATGTTACCGATGCTGAATTGTCAGCACTCTACAAATGCGCAATCGCGTTGGTGGCACCGTCACTCCATGAGGGATTCGGATTGCCAATAATTGAAGCAAACGCCTTTGGTACCCCCACCATCACGGCGGATTGCTCGTCGATGCCGGAAGTCGGTGGAAGGGCGGCCTTGTATGTCGATCCACATTCAGCTGAAGATATTAGTAATGGCTTGATCACAATGTTGAACGACAAGGCGTTACGATCAAAACTCGCCCGCAATGCCCGATCGAACGCGGATCGCTACCGCCCGGAATTGTCCGTTAAAGCGATGGAGCATGCTTTGCTGGAGGCGGTTTCTGGTTTATCAGTTGCCCAAGTCTGATATGGGATTGACGCAACTGGTTTTGTTTTGATGCTTGAGGGAGTGTGTTTCGGTGAAATTGTCGGCTATTCAACTGCTTGATCGGCTGCCTGGACTGAAACGGTTGATCAGGAATTCCCTTGAAAACGATAAGGTTTTTCGTTTTGCCATATCCCGGTTCATGGCAATTCAAAGCGCTCACCTGATGGCGCATGGCGACAGACAATTAGAAATAGGCAGGCTGGACAAAACCGGTCGCGGTTTCCCACGTGGTCCTGATCGGGATCAGATTTTGCAGTCGGCTGCGCGCCGGATAATAGCCCGGCATGGTGAAAATGAATGTAAGCGTCTCTGAAACCAGCCAGCTTCTGAGCAAAGCACAACAACCATTCCAGCTGGTTTACCTGTCGGACAATGCCGCACGACTTCGACAATCCTTGACCAGTTTCATCGAGCACTATCGAGCCGATCGTGTAGTGGTCCTGTGCCCGGAACGGTCTGCCGCAGAGATGCGTTCGCTGATGGATGATTTGGCGCTGGAAGGCGTCGTTTTAACCGACGAACAATTGATACCGGGTAATTCCATACCAACCGATCACTCCAGCAGAAATTTCCGGCTTCGACGCGCACTTTACAAAACTAAGGAATTAGAACCGCTATTTCTGTCTCTCGATGATGACTGCGTTTTGCTGCGGAAATTGCCGGACGACTACTTTGTTTGTAACGGGCGGATTGTCGCCCGCTACAGTCATAATTCCCTGAGCAATTGGAAGGCCGATGGTGTTCATGAACCCACTTCCTTTGACAATTCTCAATGGCAGACCGGCGAGCTTCTCACCGAACAAGGCTACACGGATCTGGGATTTTCAGCCCACCAGGCGCAACTTGTCGAGAAGAAAACAGTAAATGAAATTTATTATTCCTTGGCACAATTCGAAAACTTCGCTGGAGACGAATGGTCAATCTATTTCAATATTGCGCTGAAAATCTATCCCGATCTCTTTGTAGCGAAGCAGACAACGACGCTCTTCTGGCCAATGCGATATGCTGCATGGTTGCCCGGCTGGTTTGAAGATGAAATCTGGTTTGAGAACCGGTATGATGAGGTTTATGAAAGCGGCGGAATCGCGCAAAAGTCCGGAATCGGACCAGACACCGATTGGCGGCACAAGGTCAGGTTTTGCAAGGCAGGCTATGCCACCTACCACGCTCAGCGATTGATGAATGAATTGTCAAACGGGCAAATACCGATGGTCGACTTTGGCAGCGAAGTTACCAGCTCGGTAAATCAGTTATTCGGTTTACCCGGAATCATTTTGAAGCTGAATGTCGATACCAACGATGGCAACGAAATCTCTGCACAATACCTGATAACCGAAGGAAGCAAGCCGGTACCCGAAACAGCGTCCCTGACCCAAACTGTCAGCAACAAACGCAGCCTGGCGCTGAAGCTCCCAAATGAGCCGGGAGAATACTGCCTGACAATCGGGGGAACCAAGTCCAGCAAAATTCAACCATTGTCACTGCCATTATTTATCTTGCCATTCCCGGTTGGTGGCAATTACTAGTGCCGCCCAGGTCGATTCGGTTGCATGGGCGTTAGCCAATAATCTGCCGATACAGTTCAAGATAGTTTTTGCACATGGTGTTGGCCTGGAAATTGGCTTCGTAATGCTTCCTGGCATTTTCCCCGAAGGTATTAGCAAGCGCCTGATCGTCGAAAAGCTTTCTCATTGCCTCTGCCAGGGCATCTGAGTTGCCCGGGGCGACCACCAACCCTGTTTTTCCGTGCTTGTTTACGAAACTCGTGCCGGTGCCAATATCACAGGAAATCATGGGTTTGCCCGCGCGCGCAGCCTCCAAAAGCGCAATTCCGAAAGCTTCAGATCGAAGATGGGAAGGCAAGATCAACCCGCGGCAAAGGGAAAGCAATGCCTCCTTGTCCTCATCGGAAACTGCTCCGACCATGGTGGCATTCTGCGGCAGGTCTGCAGGGTTGATTTCTATACTGTCGGTGCCACCAACGATGACGATTGGTATCCCAGTCTGTCTCGCTGCCTCCAGTAGATAGGGTATGCCCTTGTAATACCTTAGTGCACCGACAAAGAGAAAGAAGCTGTCTCCAACCTGCATCCGCCAACTGTCTACCAATGCCTTGTCTGGATCTGTCCTCTCCCCAATGCCAACGGGAATGACACTTAAATTTTCTTGGTGTCTTAACAAAACCGGACTGGTTTCCGCATAGTTCGGAGATGTTGCAACGATCGCATCTGCCGCGGAGAGGAAACGGTTCATGATCGGCTTGTACAACCGTAGCAGATTGCGCTGCTTGATAATGTCTGAATGGTAGGTGACGACGCTTGGCTTCGCGCGGCCATGCAAACAATACAAAACGTCCGCCAGTGGCCATGGAAAGTGGTAGTGCACAATGTCCGCGTTCTTTGCCAGCTCACGAAATTTTCCAAATATCGAATAGGACAGGCTGGTTGAGGCGATATGCAAATTGCGTTCAACCTGGTGAACATGGTGATTGCCGACCAGCAACGGTTCTTTGTTCGAATTCTCGTAAAGTGCCAGTACCTCGCTTGTCATGCCGATTTTTGTGAGTCCCTCTGACAACTCATAGATGACACGGGGAACACCCATGAAATTTTCTGGAAGGTAAGTCTTGTATACGTGCAGAATATTCACGTGTTAGACCTGTTTGGATTGCTACACTTTTTGAATTCAACTGTATTCTATTTCGATTTGACAGGTAGTCGGTATTATTCGAAATGCCACCCGCCAAGGCACAAATATGATTGCCATTTCTTATGCGAGCAGAGTATTAACGTGGCGTGCGTTTGATGTCGAATTATTGATGAAACGGTTCCTGTGACCATTAACAAATGACCCGCTTCCCGGAAGTCACTTCCGAACAGATTTCCTTAATACCAAGCTTGTGAAAGCCTCCCTATGAATTGCCAATTAGGAATTGATTTTGCTGCGAATACAACTCGACGTCTGGCACGTAGGACAGTTTCGTGCCGACTGGTTGGCTAAGGTGGTTCCTGTAAATGACGGATCTTAGGCACCGGATAACCAATACCAACGGCTATGCTGTTTCGGTTACTGTGCTTGGCGCAGCAATATTCGGAAGTGTTGTTTCGGTATTTGTTTGGGCCGGTGGCGTACTGGGGGTATTTCGCCTGCTATTCGAATGGCGGAAAGTGGTAATTCCCGCGCCAGTAGTCATTACCGGAGCAGTATTCGCGTTTTATTTTCTGGCAGAACTATTTTCGGCTGTCATCAATGATCGAGGTGCCGTTGGTCTGATACATTCTGCCGGAAACATCATCTTTCTTTCACTTGTACCGCTATACGCTGTACTGGATGCACCCCGCCAGCAAACCATCGATATGCTGCTTAAATTGTCCGCACCATTCGCGACTGCCGCCCTGATATTGGCCTTGGTGCAGCTATATCTGCTCGATTATCGCCCCCAGGGGGGAGCAAGCAATCCCGGTGTGTTCGCAATGACGACTGCGCTCATCTATGGGGTTAATTTAGTCAATCTGAAACGCAACGCGGCTCCAATGGCAATTGCAGGTGTGATCATCGCATTTGCGGCGGTTGTACTTGCCGGTTCGCGACCGATATGGCCGGTGCTTTTTCTATTGCCTTTGGTCGTATTCTTGTTTGGCATGAAATTTACCTGGTCACATTTGCGCCGATCGACCTTGATCGTGCTCTCCGCTTCAGCAGTGATCATCGCTATCGCGCTTTCCGGTTACGTAAAGGAACGAATAGATCGGGGCCTATCCGACATTGAGCGAGCTGCCGATGGCGATCTGGCGACGTCCTATGGTAAGAGGATTTCTATCTGGAGAGTGGCAGTTAGCGCGATCAAGGAGAAACCGTTATTCGGGCACGGGCCAGACACGCCGATAAAGCTCATGAGAGAACGTACCCGTACGGTTGGCGGCTACCACATTTATTACAATCATTTCCACAACGCCCTGTTAAATGAGATGGTCAGAGCTGGTATTGCCGGCGTGATTGCGATGATCGCAATGTTTGTCGTCCCATTTGTTTATTGCTGGCGATCAAGAAATGACCAAGATGGTGGCGATGTGGGATTTCTTCTTCTGGTCGCGCTACAGCTGACTTGGCTGCTTAGTGGTACGGTCGGCATCATGTTCAACCATGATATACTGGATGCGTTATTCACCTCCATCACAGCCATCTGTCTTTACTTCTGTTACAGTGAATACAACGATGCGAAATCAGACACCGTGGATTGAATTTTCGATTACTTGCGGATGCAGCGATTTGAAGACAAGCTTCTGGTACTAATCCATCGCTTGACGGTACTTCAGACTTTTTCCAGCGAGCCTAGTCTTTGCCCACGGTAATTATTTTCGCGGATCGGTTGCCACCAAGACTTGTTTTCGAGATACCAGTCGATTGTTTTCTCAAGACCGCTCTCGAACGTCTCCAAGGGTCTCCAACCTAGTTCGCCGGTAATTTTGCTGGCATCGATCGCATATCGCAAATCATGCCCCGGCCGGTCTGCTACAAAGGTGATAAGATCCCGATAGGATTTGTTTCCCTTGCGGGGCTTCAATCTGTCCAAGATACTACAAATACCCTCGACAACCTGAAGGTTCGTGCGTTCCGCGTCACCGCCAACATTATAACTTTGCCCTGTTCGTCCCCGCAAAGCGATTTCAACCAGCGCCCTGGCATGATCATCGACATAAAGCCAGTCCCTGACATTTGCGCCGGTTCCGTAGACCGGTAATTCCTTTTCGTGCACCGCATTTAATATTACCAGCGGGATGAGCTTCTCTGGAAAATGATATGGGCCGTAATTGTTCGAACAATTGGAAAGGACGATTGGCAAGCCATAGGTATGGTGCCATGCCATTACCAAGTGATCGGATGCAGCCTTAGATGCCGAGTAGGGTGAAGACGGTGCATAGGCGGTCTCTTCGGTAAATTTTCCACCTTCAAGCGGTAATTGCCCAAAGACCTCGTCCGTCGAAATGTGATGAAATCTGAAGCGCTCTTTTCTGTCATCGGGCAATTGCTCAAAATAATCCCGGCTAGCTTCAAGCAGGCTGAAAGTCCCGACAATATTGGTGTTGATAAACTCGCTGGGGCCATCAATGGATCGATCGACATGGCTTTCCGCGGCAAGGTTCATGATTACATCTGGCTGATGCTCCTGAAGGATGTTCGACATTGCCGGCCGATTGCCGATATCATCACGAATGAATGTGAAATTCGCGTTTCCTGCAACAGGCTCGAGTGATGAAGTGGAGCCGGCATAAGTCAACTTGTCGACCACAACAACTGAATGGTTGTCGTCGCTCGAGATCAACCTGCAGACTGCCGACCCAATAAAGCCCGCACCGCCAGTTACAAGAATGCAGCTCAAACCAGCTGTCCCTTCGCCTCATACTGGAAACCGGTATCCTGATCACGCAATCGCGGAGCAGCGGCGTCCTTTTTCGACATTGACAATTCAAGCCCTTCAATTTGCCAATCAATTGCCAAATCCGGATCATCATATCTGATGACCCGATCATGCTCTTTGGAATATGGAGCAGAAACCTTGTAAATCACCTCTGTATCAGGTTCCAATGTGACAAATCCATGGGCAAAGCCCTTTGGTACAAGAATTTGGTTCCATTTCTCTCTCGAAACAACAAGGCAAACATGTTCGCCAAAGCTCGGTGAACCGTTTCTTATGTCGACGACGACATCGAGAATACTACCACGCACGACCCTGACCAGCTTGTCCTGGTCAAAAGGCGGGATTTGAAAGTGCAGACCCCTGAGCACCCCTCTTTCAATCGAAACTGAATGGTTGTCTTGCATCCAAGCAATTTCAACCCCTAATTCATGCAGAGAATTTTCATTGTATACTTCGGAAAAAAATCCCCGACTATCCTTGTGAATGGTCGGGATGATCTCAAGAATTTCTGGAATGTTAAGTGGATGATATTTCATAGTAGTAATGATCCGATTATCAATTTTAAAATATCTCTGCGATGTATCGCAAATAGTTTCCGTAATCTGTATCACCATATTCTGCTGCCAAGGCCAGCAGCTGTTCGGATGAAATATATCCCAACTGTATTGCGGCCTCTTCGGGGCAGGCGATCAATACTCCTTGTCTATGTTGCATTGCCCTTACATATGCAGCCGCTTCATGCAGGCTGTCATGGGTACCTGTATCCAGCCAGGCATAGCCGCGACCGAGTAATTCCACGTTCAATTGGCCAGCTTCAAGATATGCCTGATTGACTGAGGTTATTTCCAGCTCTCCCCGCGCTGACGGTTGCACTTCCCTAGCGATGTCGACGATCTTGTTGTCGTAAAAATACAGACCAGTAACCGCGTAGTCAGATTTCGGATTTTCCGGTTTCTCCTCAATCGAAAGTGCCCGACCGGTTTCCTGGTCGATTTCAACGATGCCATATCTGTTTGGATCTGAAACGCGATAGCCGAATATGGTCGCGCCTTCTTTCCGCCCTGCAGTTTTCCTTGTTCGTTCGGCTAATTGAGCGCCGTGGAAGATATTATCTCCCAAAATCAGGCAGGCGGCCGAACCGTTCAGGAAATCGGCGCCAATGATGAATGCCTGGGCGAGACCTTCCGGTTTCGGCTGAGCAGCATATTGTATATTCAGACCGAGCTTACGACCGTCTCCCAATAGCCTTTCGAACGCGGGAAGATCATGTGGCGTTGAAATGACCAGAATGTCGCGAATACCGGACAACATTAACGTCGTCAGCGGATAATAGATCATCGGCTTGTCGTAAACCGGCAGCATTTGTTTTGAGGCCGATAGTGTAGCGGGAAATAGTCGTGTACCGGTTCCCCCGGCAAGGATGATGCCTTTCATCGAACACACAATATTACCGCCCCAAGCTAAGATTATGTCACCGCGACTATTATCTTAAATCAACTACCATAAACATCACTAAATCTCGTGATGCAAGAAATAATAACCTGTTGCAATTTTTGATAGAAGGAAGGGCAATATCACTAACCAGCTATAACAGACGATTTGTCTTGATTGATCTTTGTCCATGGTAAATTGTTCGATCAAAACAGTTACCAGTCCAGGAAGCTCAATGAGCGCTGGAACCTTCGATCAATTCTGATATCAAGGCTTGCAACGAATATTGAAGCTGGAGCAGACAATGCAGGTGCTGGTTTTGGGCAAGAGCGGGCAACTGGCTCGGGCACTGGCTTCCGGATCGTCGAAACACCCTGGTCTGACAATTAGATTCATAGGTCGGCCTGATGTCGATTTGACCGATCGCAATTTGTCAGATTCCATTGTGAAAAACGGTTCCGCAGATCTAATCATAAACGCCGCTGCCTATACCCAGGTCGACAAGGCAGAAGAAGAACGTGATGAAGCATTTGCCATAAACGCCGAAGCGCCTGGGCAAATGGCCACCGCTGCCGTATTCATGAACGCGCGGCTCGTTCATATCTCCACTGACTATGTCTATGACGGCACCAAGACTTCGGCCTATGTCGAAGAAGACTTACCCAATCCACAAAGCGCTTATGGTGCATCCAAACTGGCTGGGGAACTTGCAATCCGGGATAGCGGCGCCCCGCACATGATTTTGCGCACGGCCTGGGTCTACAGCCCCCATGGTACCAATTTCGTTCGAACCATGCTCAGACTTGCAGAAAACCAAGACCAATTGCGTGTTGTTGACGATCAGATTGGTAGCCCCACCAGCGCCTACGATCTCGCCGATGCGATATTTGTGGTTGCCAAGAATTGGCAGGGCGATGCCGAATATGAGAACCTCTATCATTGTGCGGGTTCCGGACAGACAAGCTGGTGCGGACTGGCCAGACACATCTTCGCTGAAAGCAAAAAGCTTGGTGGTCCATTTGCCGAGGTTGAAGCCATTGCAGGTTCCCAGTGGCCGACTGCTGCCAAACGTCCGGACAATTCCGTTCTCGACAGCAGCCGGTTTACGGACAAGTTTGGGTATCGTCTTCCGCATTGGCAGGATTCGGTTGCTAAGACTGTAAGGGAAGTATTGAAAGGTCCGGACATCGAATAAACACGTAAATCGCAGATTTCATCCGGCCTGCGCTTGGGTTTGTATGACGTATTGAATACAATGACCCTGATTTAACTCAATCTCATTAGTGGAGAAGAAAATGCCCGTATATCGCCTGGATGGCGTAGTCCCCAAATTACCGCAGACTGGCGATTACTGGATCGCACCCAATGCTAACATTATCGGCAATGTGTCGTTGGGCAGCGAAGTCGGAATTTGGTTCGGGACTGTGATCAGGGGCGACAATGAGCCAATTGAAATTGGTGAAAGAACTAATGTTCAGGACAACTGCATGATTCATACCGATCCAGGATTTCCGGTGGTCATCGGCAAGGGTTGCACAATCGGTCACCATGCGATTGTTCATGGCGCAACAATTGGTGAGAATACGTTGATAGGCATGGGCGCCACCCTGTTGAATGGTGCCCAAATCGGAAAGAACAGTATTGTCGGCGCAAATGCACTGGTAACCGAAAGAAAAACTTTTCCAGACAACTCGCTAATTGTAGGCTCGCCGGCGCGGGTCGTTAAGACATTGTCGGATGCCGCCGCAGAAGCAATAAAAAAATCGGCCCAGGGCTACATCGATAATTACAAACGCTATAGCGAAGGCCTGGAGGAAATAAGCGGCTCTTGAGCTCGATCGGTTTTGTATTTTGACTTCTGCGTCAACTGATCCGGTTGCGTTCGATTTCCAGATGATCAAATGCTTTTCCGTTTCCATTGCCCATCTCGCCGGTTACCGGTTCACGCCAACGATAGCCTACAATGCCGCCTTCTTTTGTGTCGGAAATGACGTTGTCGGAGATCACCGTACTGCCTGAACCTTCCACGACAGAAACATAGATTCCGGTTTTTGCCTTTCGGATGATGTTCGAAGTGGCGACGATATTGCGCAGATAGGGTCCCCATCCCAGGGCCATGCCAAAACTGTCAGTATTCTCGATGACATTCCCGGTGACGGAAGTGTCCGCCTCAACATAGATTCCCACACCTTTGGTTTCGTTTTCGTCGACATAAGGCGCGGTATTGGTGATGTTCCTGACAAGATTGTTGGCGCAAACGGCTAAGCGCCCGCCCTGCATGAAATTGGCGATCGAGATACCGTCACCGGCGCCATCAACGACATTGTTTGTGATCGTGGCACCGACAAACTCAAACTCGGAATAGATTGCCATCTCTCCAGATCGCAGGCACTGATTGGCATTGATCTGGACATTGTTTCCGGCGTTCGACCGAATTGCCGAGAAAGCGCAGTCTGAAATCTGGTTATTGGCAATCAGCACGGAATCCGCGCGAAATACGTTTATGCCGTTACCGAACGGCCCGGTGCCGCCATAGACAGCGCTGATATTGGAAATCCTGTTTCCGGTGACAATTGTCCGATCTTCGCCAGAGGTCCAACGATGAACGAGAATTCCATTGTTTGAGCAGTTGGTAATTTCGTTATCGCGAATTGCCAATCCGGTATTCTCAACCGCAAATATTCCGCACTCGCCGCTTGCGCCAGATATGCGTGAGCGTTCTATCCGGCCCTGGGATCTTGCAATCCAGATACCCCGTTCAAGGCTGCCTATAAACTGGCAATTGTCGATAACGACATTTTTCGCGTCAGTTATGGTCAAAAGGGCTTCAGAATGGCTGTCCAGACCACGATTTGCCCCATCCAGGATAATGCTGGATATTTCAAGATGTTGAGCGCCCTCGCTCATCAAGAGATGACCATTGCCGGTGTAAATCAGCCGCGTCAGGCCGGGTACACCGATCAGGGTTGTCCTTCGGGGCAAACGAATGTTTGATATGAAATAGTTTCCAGGCGGAAGAAACACGGGCTTTTGCTCATCATTCGCCTTGTCCAGGATTGCCTGGAATTTTCGGCTCTGATCGTCAATGGCACCGGGTGTTAGTCCGAGCGTTACGGCATCCAGCGAGCCACGCAACGTTGCCGCATCAGCTTTTGGGCTTGCGCTGGCCGCTGATGCCAGTGTTACGACCGGGACGCCTGCAAGCGCTCCGAGAAAACCTCTTCTACCAATTTTCCCACTTAAGCGTGCCATCTTGGTCAAATCCTGCCAGTATCCGTTTCCATATCCGCGTGCTGCAGAATTTGTGCCAAGGCGGATCGACCTCTTTTGTGCCAAATTGGGACAGGTTGGAAAAATATGAATGGTTTGCTCAATGCCTACGGTATGCCTATATGGGGCATCGGTCGTGCAGCGGAATCAATATCCACCAGGGGAACATAATGCTTGAAGAAGGTCTGATATATCTAGGTACCAGTCGCCATCCCGATGATACCATCAACAAACCGGAATATCTGAACCTGAAACTGGCAAATCGCCATGGTCTCATCACCGGAGCAACCGGTACCGGCAAGACGGTTTCGCTTCAGGTATTGGCTGAAGGATTTTCCAATGCCGGTGTTCCGGTTTTTTGCGCTGACGTCAAAGGCGATTTGTCCGGTCTCGGTGCAAAGGGCGAGGCTAAGGATTTTCTCGCTGCTAGAGCCGAGACCATAGGTTTCGATGATTACGAATACGCTGAATTCCCGGTCATTTTCTGGGATTTGTTCGGTAAGCAGGGTCACTCGATCAGAGCGACAATCTCCGAAATGGGTCCCTTGCTGCTGGCGCGCCTGATGGATTTGAGCGATGCACAGGAAGGCGTACTCAACATTGCCTTCAAGATTGCAGATGATGAAGGCATGTTGCTCCTGGATCTCAAGGATCTGCGTTCCCTGCTGATTAACATGGCCGAACGCGCCTCCGAGATCGGTTCTGAATATGGGTTGGTGACCAAACAATCAATCGGCGCCATCCAGCGACAGTTGCTTGTTTTGGACCAGCAGGGTGGCGACAAATTCTTCGCAGAGCCCGCCCTTGAGATTGCCGACATCATGCGTACAACCCGGGACGGTAGAGGGGCGATCAACATCCTCGCTGCCGAACGGTTGATGAGCTCGCCGAGACTGTATTCAACCTTCCTGCTATGGTTACTGTCGGAGCTTTTCGAGGAACTGCCGGAAATCGGCGATCCTGATCGGCCAAAGCTCGTATTCTTTTTTGACGAGGCGCACTTGCTGTTTGATGAGGCGCCCAAGGCATTGCTGGCAAAGGTCGAACAGGTTGTAAAACTGATCAGATCAAAGGGTGTCGGCGTTTATTTTGTTACCCAGAATCCACTGGATGTACCTGAAAGCGTGCTGTCGCAACTTGGGAACCGTGTCCAGCACGCCTTGCGCGCCTATACGCCACGCGAGCAGAAGGCGGTCAAAACTGCAGCAGACACCTTCCGCCCAAATCCCGAATTCGATGCTGAAGACGTGATCAAGAATTTGGGTGTCGGTGAGGCGCTAGTATCGACATTGGGAAAGAAGGGCGTGCCCTCCATGGTCCAGCGGACGCTGATCCGTCCGCCGTCTTCGCGAATGGGGCCATTGACGGAAAGCGAACGCGAAGAACTGATCAACATCAGTCCTGTCGGGGCGAAATACAGCAAGGAAATTGATCGGGAATCCGCATTCGAAATACTGAAACGCCGCGCGGAAGAGGCAGCAAAAGCCGAAGAAGAGCAACAACTCCGTGAAGAAAGAGGCGAGGTCGAGCGAACGCGGACTGGATTTCAACTGCCGGATTTTGGCGAGATCTCCACAAAGAAAACAACCAGATCCAGAAAGACTACGCGGACAACAAGGTCTCGCAGTTCCGGACGTCAGACGGTCACCGAGGCAGCGGTCAAATCACTGGCACGAACCATGGCGTCTTCGCTCGGCAGGGCACTGGTCCGCGGAATTCTCGGTGGACTGAAGAAAGGGTTTTGACGGGCGGTTTAAACTGAGACTTCCGCCTTAATTTCCGTTTCCGTGCCGATAAGGGGAGAGCAGGGCATAGACCGTTCTGTTTGCTGGCGCTGAAAGACCAGCGGCTTTCGAAAGCCTGATGACCGCACCGGTAATCCACTCGACCTCCAGCGCGCGACCGTTCTCCAGATCAATGGCAGTAGAAGCGCGCATCGGTTTGGGAAGGTTTTGCGCAAACGCCCAGATCTCGTCTTCAACCGTATCAGACAAGGCAACACCACGTGCTCTGCCGAGCGCGGCCGTTTCAGAAACGATTGTCCGGAACAGTTCGGCCAGCGGCTCATGATCGATAATGTCGCTAATGGTACAACGCGCAGCGGTCGTCACGCCGGAAACTGCCGAAAATAGAATGAACTTGTTCCACAAATCCCGGTCGATATCGTCGGTATGCGGTGCCGAAGATCCGGCTTCGTTGATTGCATCCCGAAGCGCATCGATCCTTGCTGATGGTTGGCTGTCGCGTTCGGCGAACACGAACCGGTTGAACTCGCCAGTCTGCTTGATGATACCGGGTGCAGATATCGTTGTTGATACCTGTGCGACACCATTGGCCACGTTTTCTTGCGGTAGCAATTTCAGCAGCCTGTCAGCGGCTTCTACCCCGTTCAGGAACGGAACCACGACGGTTTTAGGTCCCAACATGGGTAAGCACAGCTTCGCTGCAGCTTCCAGTGCGTCGCCCTTGACACCAAAGATGATCGCGTCAACTTCGCCAACTTCCTCAGGATTGTCCGTAGCGATCCAGGGCTTAATGCGATGGTTCTTTTCAAATCCTTCAAGTACAAGGCCGTCTTTTTGAATGGCGTCCAGATGTGCGCCGCGGGCGATGGTCGCGATATGGTGTCCGGAATTTGCCAGATGCACTGCAAGGAAACCACCAATGCCGCCTGTCGCCACCGTTGCGATTCTCATTTCATCCCGCCTGATTTCGTTTGTTCCCGGTAAAGAGTTTTCTACAGCAAGCCACGCAAGTCTGTAAGCTGCTCGACGGGAGGCAAGTCCCGATATTCGTCCGGCTGATTTGTCCGATTGATCCAGCGGCAGTTGAAGCCGAAGGAAGTTGCCCCCGCTATGTCCCAGCGGTTTGAGGATTGAAAGGAAACTTCTTCGGGCGAGATGGCATATTTTTCGGTAACGAGCCCATAGGTCGCTTGCGTAGCCTTGAATACTTCCAGGAAATGCACGGAAAAGACATCATCCAGCAGACTGTCCAGCCCTGCCGAGTTTACGGCACTTTCAAGCATGTTAGGTGAACCATTTGAAAGAATGGCCAGTTTTTGACCTGCTTCTTTAAGATTGGCCAATACGCCAGGCACTTCCTCATAGCAATCAAGCGTTTCATAGGCTTTCATCAATTCCGGCTTGGCATCAGCATTGGTGTCGGGTACGGCGGATATCGCAAAATCAAGTGCCTCTTCCGTCAACGACCAGAAATCGCGATACCGGCCCATCGTGGTACGCACCCAGCTATATTCCAACTGCTTGTTACGCCAGATTTCCGAAACCCGTGCTGCATTCGGCCCGACAAGCGCACTATGGCGTGAAACGGCGGAATGGACATCGAAAAGTGTGCCATATGCGTCAAATACGAAGGCTTTGGGATTCATCAACTCCTCACGATCTTTTGCCACTTTCTGAACCTTGGCATTGTCAATATACCTGCCAGGCAATAGATAGGAACGGATAACGGCGTGCAATACCTTCCTGGCAGTGCTAGTCGATTTCCATCAAAGCGATCCAAGGAGAACCTTATGTCATTTGAACTTCCTGACCTTCCCTACGCATACGATGCCCTTGACCCATACATGTCTGCTGAAACGCTGGAATTTCATCATGACAAACACCATCAGGCCTATGTGACCAACGGAAACAACCTTTTGAAAGATTCCGGCCTGGAAGGTAAATCCCTGGAAGAGATCGTAGTGGAGAGCCATGGTAGCAATCCCGGATTATTCAACAATGCCGGTCAGCACTACAATCACATTCATTTCTGGAAATGGATGAAAAGCGGTGGCGGCGGAACAAGCCTGCCAGGCAAGCTGAAAGCGGCCGTCGATAGTGATCTTGGCGGTTACGACAAGTTCAAGGCCGATTTCATGAATGCCGGTGCAACACAGTTCGGATCAGGTTGGTGCTGGTTGGCGGTCAAGGATGGCAAGCTGGAAATCATGAAAACGCCTAATGGCGAAAACCCGCTGATCCATGGTGCTGCACCAATCCTCGGCTGTGATGTCTGGGAACATTCCTATTACATCGACTATCGCAATGCGCGGCCAAAATATCTGGAAGCCTTTGTCGACAGCCTGATTAACTGGGAGTATGTCGAAGAACTGTTTGAATCAGCGACTTCGTAATATTGCGTTCACACAGTTGTGAACAAATACACTGATATAACCGGTGAACACTGTGTTCACCGGTTATATTACCTATTGACGTGTTTGTTTCTTGAAACTGCCGTATCGCAATGGAATTGTTCCAAAGTAAATTGGATCACGGAAGATTTGAAAAACCGGGAGTAACTGATGAAAAAACTGTTTGTTGCGGTCCTGACCGCGGGTGTATTTGCTTCAGGCTTGGCATATGCCGATGAGATTGCCGACAGAAAAGCAATAATGAAACAGAAAGTCGGCGCATCAATGGGTGTTTTGGTCAAGACCGCAAAGGGTGAAATGGATTATGATAGTGCCGCTGTAGTCGCTGCATTTCAAACCATGCGTGATGGCACCGAAGGTTTTATCGAATTGTTCCCTGCTGGCACTGAGTCAGGTGGAGAAACGACAGCAAGTGCAAAGATTTGGGAAGACATGGACGGCTTTAAGGCGGCCTTCGCAAAGTTCCACACGGACCTTGACGGAGCAATTGCTGCAGCACCTGCAGACAAGGCGGCATTCGACGCACAATTCAAGCAGGTTTCAGCCAATTGTGGTACATGTCACGAAACCTACCGCATCAAGAAGCAGTAGTGCCGTACCAAATTTAAGGCAATTAATATGAAACGCATCGCGCTCGCACTGATTTTTCTGATTATCGCGGGCGCGATTGTTTTTTATGTACTCACAATTCCCAAACATCTGGATGAGACCCAGCTGCAAGCCATGTCGGGCGGCGACGCTATTCGTGGCGAGAGAATGTTCTGGGCAGGTGGGTGTGCCTCATGTCATGCCGATAAGGATGCCAAGGGTGAGGATAAATTCAAGCTTGGCGGTGGGCTGGCTCTGGCGACACCATTCGGTACTTTCCATGCACCCAACATCTCGCCTGACAATGATACGGGGATCGGCGGATGGACGGCCGCCGATTTTGCAAATTCCATGAAGATGGGGGTTTCGCCGGAAGATAGTCACTATTACCCTGCCTTTCCCTACACATCCTATACCCGCATGAATATGGAGGACGTGGCAGATCTTTGGGCATTTCTGCAGACAGTGCCGGCAGTCTCAAAGGAAAACATTCCGCACGATTTACCGTTGATTTTTCGTTTCAGGCGTGGTCTCGGGCTCTGGAAACTTCTCTTTTTGAAGGACGAACCGGTTGTCGAATTGGCGTCGGCAGACGCCAATGTAAGACTGGGTCAGTACCTGGTTGAGGGACCAGCCCATTGTGGTGAATGCCATACACCCCGTGATTTGATCGGCGGAATGGAGCTTTCTCGCTGGCTCGCGGGCGGCCCGGCACCAGAGGGTGACGGCAAGATCCCCAATATTACGCCAGGACCAAATGGCATCGGCTCCTGGAGCGCAGAAGAGATTGTGTTTTCGCTGGAGACCGGATTAACCCCAGAATTTGATTCCTTCGGAAGTTCAATGGTTTCCGTCCAACAGAACATGGCAATGCTGACCAAGGAAGATCGCCAGGCAATCGCGGCCTACCTGAAGGCAATTCCCCCTCATTAAGCCGTCATAAAGTGATATTCCTCTCCCTGCCGAACTCACAAAATAGAAACCTGTCGCCGGAAATGTAAACATCGACAGAACCGGGCAATTCTCATCCCGGTTACTTCTTGCCAACCCGGTCTAACTGCCGGGTCAATCAAATCCGAGGTTGGAAAACGTGTCTGATCAGCCCGTCGACAGTCTAACTGGAAGCGACAGCGCACTGCCTAGCGCAGCAGAACGATATGTGGTCGCAGAACAGCAGGGTCTCCGGTTGGCGATCATATGCAGAACCGCGATTGCCGCGGCGGGCCTAATCTATCTATTGGCCGTAACCGCGGTAACCGAATATGACATTCGCTCGGCGAGCATGGCGGCGCTGGCAATATTCGTCATTACCGGGATCGGCCATATTTCAGTGATTGGCACGCGATATGATCGCTGGTGGCTGAAATTTGCGATTTATGCCCTGGACGTCATCATCATCTGCGCATTGTTCGTCATTATTCCGATCAGTCGCGCCCACGAAGTGCCGCAGATCATCGCATTTCGAGCCTATGGAATTTACTACCTGTTTCCGTTCGTGGTCATGTCTGCACTGTCGCTGTCCTGGCGATTGGTAATCTGGACCGGCGCGGTCGCTGTTGTTTCCTGGTGGGCAGCATTTCTGTGGATCGTTTCCGATATGGAGCAAACCTATTCCTGGGCGGACATTCCCCCGGCCGCCACGCGGGCTGATTATGAGAACATCTTCTTATCCATAGATTTCATTGGCCGCGGAAACCGGATTGAGGAAACTGGATTTCTGTTTGTTGGTGCCTTGATCCTTGCGCTCGTCGTCTACCGTGCACGCAAGGTTTTCTTTGCCCAGATTGAGGCAGAAGAAATCCAGCGTCAGGAACGGAACGCAAGATTGAAGGTAACGCAAACACTTGGGCGATTTGTTCCCGAAGAGATTGCAGAGCAGATAGTCGCCGACGATGGCGCGCTGGCGCCAAGTGAAAAACACGGAACGATCCTGATCATGGACATTGCAGGATTTTCCACCTATGCCGCAGGGAAACCGCCGGCTGACGTCATCACCAATCTCAATCGCTTCCTCGCAGATTGTGCTGACATAATCGCAAGCCATTCAGGTGTCGTGATTTCGTTCACCGGCGACGGTCTGCTGGCGTCGTTCAACATTCCGCTGGATATCGATCAGCCTGAACAATCTGCGATAAACGCTGCCAACGAGCTCGTGGCCGCTACCGGCGAGACAGATTTCGATATCAGGGTTGGAATTGCCTCCGGTCCGATCGCGTCCGGGAGTATCGGATCAACCGAAAGAATGGCTTTCACAGTCTATGGCACAACCGTAAACCGCGCTGCGCGCCTGGAAAATCTATGCAAGGAACTGAAAAAACCAATCCTGTTTGACCAATCCACCAGCCAGAAACTGGATAGTAGTTCAACTTCCGTTTCTCTCGGCAATCATGCTTTGCGTGGCGTATCCGATTCCGAACAGGTCTTTTCGCTGGCACAAGACTGAGCTTCGCTCAGCCGACATTACCTTCCCGATCTCAGGTCTTTTCCAACAGACCGACTGCCTTGATTGCAAAGGCGTAACTCACCGCAATTTCCTCTAGGCGTTGAAATCGCCCCGAAGCGCCTCCATGACCTGCTCCCATATTTGTCTTCAACATGATCGGAGAGTCGCTAACTGAAAATTCCCTTAGCCGCGCAACCCATTTTGCCGGTTCCCAATAGGTAACTCGCGGATCGGTCAATCCGGCAAGCGCGAGGATCGGCGGATAGTGCTGTTTGGTGACCTGATCATAAGGGGAGTAGGAAGCGATATATTCATAGGCCGCCTTGGATTCGATTGGATTGCCCCATTCCGGCCACTCCGGCGGTGTCAGCGGCAGGGTGTCATCGAGCATCGTATTCAGAACATCCACAAACGGCACTTCAGCGATGACACCAGCAAACAATTCTGGTGCCATATTAACAATCGCACCCATCAGCATGCCGCCTGCACTGCCACCTTGCGGTACAATCTTGCCCTTCGAGGTGAATTTGTTTTCGATCAGATATTCTGTTGAAGCAATGAAATCGCTGAACGTGTTTTTCTTGTATTCGCGTTTTCCGCTTTCATACCAACCGAACCCCTTGTCCTTACCGCCTCTTATATGGCTGATCGCATAGACAAATCCTCGGTCCACCAGCGACAGGCAGTTCGAGTTGAATCCTGCCGGTATCGTCATGCCGTAACTGCCATACCCATAAAGCAGGCAGGGTGCACTGCCATCGAGCTTGGTATCCTTCCTGTAAAGCAGCGTAATCGGAACCATCTCACCGTCAGCAGCTCGTGCCTGCACACGCCGTGTGACATAGTTTTCAGGGTCATGACCACTGGGAACTTCCTGTGTTTTCAATAGCTTGCGTTCCCTCGTCTCCATATTGTAGTCAAACGTCATCTGCGGTGTGGTCATAGACGAATAGGTAAAACGGATCACATCCGTATCGAACTCCATGGCACCTGCGAGGCCCAAGGAATAGGCTTCTTCATCAAACGCAATTGCGTGTTCTTGCCCATCAGACAATCTGCGAATAATAATCTTTGGCAGGCCTTCGGACCTTTCCAGCCAGACCAGATGTCGGCAATAGACCGAATGCGCCAATATCAGCCTGCCACTTTGATGCGGTACGAGATCCTGCCAATTGTCAGGGGAGGGGGAATTGGTTGGCGCAGTGACAATCTTGAAGTCCTTGGCCCCATCGCGGTTTGTCAGGATGTAAAGCGTACCGTGAGCTTCATCGACCGAATACTGCATTTCTTTTTCGCGCTTGGCCACAAGTAGCGGTGGCTGATCGATATCATCTGCCGGCAGAATGTAAGCCTGTGAACTCTCATGATCATGAGTACTGATGACGATAAATGCGTCCGATTGCGTTTTCCCGGCCGACAGAAAGAAGCCGGGATTGCTTTCCTCGAATATCAACCTGTCGTCATCAGCGCTCTCGCCGATTGTATGGGCAAATAGTTTCGATGGCCGATGGTTTTCGTCAACCTTAGTGTAGATGAATTGTTTTGTATCGTTTGAGAATACGCCGCCGCCAACCGTTTCCGTCAGAGTGTCTTCAAGATCGGCTCCCGACTGAAGATCACGAAAATGGATGGTGAACATCTCCGAACCCTTATCGTCAAACGACCAGGAAAGAATATTGTGGTCGGGAGAATGTCCCGCGCCACCAATACGGAAATACTCCTTGCCTTCTGCTTCCTTGTCGCCATCAAGCAGGATCTCTGTTTCTCCGCCACCATACGGCAGGCGTGTGAACTTGGGATGCTCGCCGCCTTCTTCATATTTTGACCCATATGCCCAAGGCCCATCCTTCATTGGGACAGAGCTGTCATCCTCCTTGATGCGGCCTCGCATCTCGCCGACCAGTAGCGCCTGAAGCGCTTCGGTGTCCGCCATGAGTGCTTTCTGATAAGCGTTTTCTGCCTCAAGATGCTTGCGGATTTCCTCGTCGATCAGTAACGGATCTCGCATGACGGCCTGCCAGTTATCGGCCCTCAGCCAGGCATAGTCATCAAATCTCTCGATCCCATGATGGATGGAGCGAATTGGATTTTTTTTGGCAATAGGAGCCGATCCTGCAGTCAGGTCAAATGTCATCGTGAATTCCGGTTATCAGTTTATCGAGTTAGTCAGCGTCTGCGCCGCCGTCATGCGGTTTGAATGTCAGTGCATGACCATTCATGCAATAGCGCAATCCGGTAGGTTGCGGGCCATCGGGAAATACATGCCCGAGATGGGCATCGCAATCAGCACAGCGCACTTCGGTGCGAGTCATGAAAAACGATCGGTCGGTATGTTCAGACACCGCTTCTCCATGTTTAGGCTGGATGAAGCTTGGCCAACCAGTACCAGACTCAAATTTTGCAGAAGTCTCAAATAGCGGGTTTCCGCAGCACACGCAGGAAAAGTCACCAGGCCGTTTTTCCTCAAGATGCGGCCCGGTGCCAGCGCGCTCGGTACCGTGCTTTCGGGTAATCTTGTACTGTTCCGGGGTAAGCTGAGCCCGCCATTCGGCATCGCTCTTTGAGATCTTCACCATGTAACTCTCGCTTTTGTAGTGGGCATTTTACTGCCGCGGCGTGTACGGCCAATTCAATAAAGAAATAGGTCAGCATTTGCGGGCGTTCAACATGGCCCGCATTTGCAGATGGCGGTCCTAGCCTGCGAAATTGACCAACAAGGTAGCGCCGAGCAACAAGGCGATGGAAAGCACCATTGCACCTGTCGGCCAGGTGCTGGCCATGCGGCCTTCCGGCCCATAGGAACGGTACAACCGGTTGATCGTGTTTTTCACCCTGTTGTTCAGGAATGTCAGGACGCTGCTGTTGATCTGCGACACATATGAAGCCAAGACCCCGATCACTCTGGGCGCGGCCTTGCGATAGATCCAGTCGCTATCGAGATTAACCGATTTCAACTCTGGCGGGTAAATTCCGGTTCGCATCAACACCGTAAAGGCTAGCGCCGAGAAGAACAGAAGTTGCAACTGGGTGATCACGTGTGTCGTCGTATAGCTATGGTATGTCACGTCATATGGCAGCAACGCATAGAGCGGCGCTGGGTAAACTCCGATCGCGATGCACAGAAACGCGGTTATTCCCATCGCCAGAAGCATATGCGTCGGTGCCTCCTTGGGGCGCATGCCGCTGTCGTGGGCGAAGAAGGCGAAATAGGGAATCTTGATGCCGGAATGGTGAAACACACCAGCTGAGGCGAATAGCAGAATCGCCCAAACGATGTAGTAGTGCTCCTTGACTGCGGCCGACAGGATCATCGACTTGGTGACGAAGCCGGAAAAGAGCGGGAAGGCCGAAATCGATGCGGCGCCGACAACGCAAAAGATCATGGTGAGCGGCATCGTCTTGTATAGCCCACCCAGCTCGGACCCCTTGGCCGTACCCGTGCGGAACAATACCGCGCCCACGCTCATGAAAAGCAGCGCCTTGTACAGGATATGAGCAAAGGCATGTGCCGCCGTGCCATTCAATGCCAGCTCGGTGCCAATGCCGACACCGACCACCATGAAGCCAAGCTGGTTGTTAAGGCTATATGCCAGAACCCGGCGCAGATCATTCTCGATCACCGCATAAAAGATCGGGAACAGTGTCATAACCGCCCCGATATAGACCAGGATTTCAGTTCCGGCGAAGCCTCGCGCCAGTGCATAGACTGCCAGCTTGGTAGTGAAGGCCGACAGAATCACCGTGCCCGTGACGGTCGCCGCCGGATAGCTGTCCTGCAGCCAGTTATGCAGCAACGGGAATGCGCATTTGATCCCGAACGATATGAAGATCAACCAGGTTGCCAATGATCCCAATGTCATGCGCTCAAAGGCCAATGAGCCGGTTTCATGATACCAGACTACGGCACCAGCCATCAATAACACGCCGGAGCCGATCTGGATGATCAGATACCGCATGCCGGTCCAGTAAGCCCCTTCGGTTCCCCGCGCCCAAATCAGGAATACGGACGCAATGGCGGTACCTTCCCAGTAGAAAAACAGGGTTAGGAGATCGCCGGCCAGGACGGCGCCTATTGCGGAGCCGACATAGAGTAGTGCGGCAACTTGTTGGACAGTGTCTCGAACATGCCACGCATAGAGATTTCCCAAAAACGCCGCGAGAGAGAAGATCAGTGCGAATATCCGGCTGAGCGGGTCTACCCGCATCAACTCCAGTTCGAAACCGAAGAAACTCACCTGCCACAGCATTCCCTCGGGTAGAGACCAAACGATCATCCCAGAGAGAACCGGCACGCCCAGCAACAGGAAACTGCGGACCATCATCGGCAATAACGGCAGCACAAGCGCCGCAGCAAAAAAGAGGAAGGAAACGGGGAACAACTCAGCCATCGTTTTCCGCCTTGTCCAACTGGTCTTCGGGGTAGTCTTCGGACTCGACATCCTTAGGTGCGTAATAATCCTCGTCGCGTTTCAGAACTATCCGCATGCCCTTGGCACAAATTACGAGAAGCGCACACATGAAGAACCCGTAAAGCGCGTAGAAACCAGGAAATTCCTCCTCCCGCAGGTAGACGTGCTTTTCATAGAAAAAGTCGGCTAGAAACAGCAATGCGCAAAGCATGTAGAGCCCGTAAACCAGCCTATTCACAGATTCCGGGTTGTCGGCCCACAGGAACAATTGCCCAAGGCGAGGGAACTTTTCAGGATTGTCTTTTTTTGGTCTTTTAGCCATGACGCCCTCCTAATTTGCCGCCGTAATCGGGAAAAGGAAGCCCTCGATTTCGCCTGCGAAGAAAAACAGGACGAGGCAACCAAAAGCTGTAATCGCAGGGGGTAGCCAGCACAGGAGCGGGGCTTCGGCAATCGGTTTCTCCCGGCCTGACCCAAGGAAAAAGCCACGAGCAACCAACGGCAACAGATACGCAACATTGAGCAGCGAACTGATCATCAATACCAGGATCATGATCTGATGCCCGGTATCGACCGAGGCAATCATCAACAACCACTTCGACCAGCTACCGCCCAGTGGCGGTAGCCCAATGATCGAGAGTGCTCCGATCAGGAACGAGATGAACGTAATCGGCATGATCCGCCCAAGTCCGGTCATTTGACTGATCTCGGTCTTGTGGCAGGCCACGTAAATCGACCCTGCACACATGAACAATGTGATCTTGCCCATGGCATGCATCGCAATCTGCATTCCACCACCAATGGCACCCATCTGAGTAGCCAGCGCCATGCCCAGGGTAACATAGGAAAGTTGGGAGACGGTGGAATAGGCCAACCGCGCTTTGAGATTGTCCTTGGTCAGAGCGATCACCGATGCGGCCAGAATGGTGTAGGCTGCCAGCCACATCAGCCATTCGGAAGCGCCTGTTTCAGCCAGAAATTCAATACCGAATATGTAGACGCCCACCTTGAGCATGGTGAAAACACCAGCCTTCACGACCGCAACGGCATGGAGCAGGGCAGAGACCGGTGTCGGTGCAACCATCGCCGCGGGAAGCCACCGGTGAAACGGCATCAACGCCGCTTTGCCTATACCGAAAGCATAAAGCCCAAGTAGCAGAGGGACCATATAGCCGGTCACATTGCCCTGTAAGATGCCACCGAGCTTGAAATTCAGTGTTCCTGCCAACGTAAAGGTCCAGACAATCGCCGTTAGCTGCAAAGCGATGGAGGTACCAAGCAAGATGGTCAGATAAGTCCGCGCACCCTTGATTGCCTCCGGCGTACCCTTATGGGCAACAAGCGGGTAGGTGGAAATTGTCAGGATTTCGTAGAACAGAAACAACGTGAACATGTTGGACGAGAACGAGATCCCCATAGCAGAGGAAATTGCCACTCCGAAACACGCAAAAAATCGCGCATGGTGCTTCTCATCATTGCCGCGCATATATCCGACGCCGTAAATATGGGTCAGGATCCAAAGACCTGATGCGACAATGGCAAACAGCAGGCCAAGCGGTTCGACGTTGAATGCAATATCGACACCGGGAAATACCTCAAACAGCGAAATCGGTGCGGTAGTACCACTGCCGACATTGCTTAGGATCACCAGTACGGAAATAAAGGTCAGCACCGCACAGACAAATGTAAACCCATCCCGTGGATTTGGCTGGTCGCGCAGAATTCCATTGCCGAGAGTCGCCAATATCGGAAACAGGATGGACAGGAAGATTGCCGTGCTGGTTTCCATATCCGCTCCTACTGCGATTCCGTTGGAGCAGGGGCTGGCGCAGTTTCTGGCTCCGGCGCAGACTCAATTGTCGGTGCCGGTACCTCCGCGGGCATTTCTGCAGGTATTTCTGTTGGCATCATTCCAAACGAGCCGTTCAGCAGGCTCTCGGCGGCAGTACTGGCAGCACCGATTGAAATAGTGGTATCGATCCCGAACCAAACACAAGCCACAGCTAGAATTATCATCGGAATCAGCATCGTGAGTGGCGGATCACGGGTAACCGAGTCATCCAGTGGCGCCTTCAGATAAATTACATCCAGTGCCCGCCAGACATAGGCAACCGCCAGCAATGAGGAGAGCACAACCAGGACCGCAATCCACCAAAACCCGTTTTCAAAAGCTGCCTGCATCAACATCCATTTCGAGATGAACCCAGCAGTACCGGGAACACCAATCAGGCTGAGCCCGCCAATGACGATGCAGGCACCAGTAATCGGCATACGTCTGCCAAGCCCATGAATTGAATCGTAAAACGAACTGCCAACCTTCAGGACGAATGCACCGACACCCATGAATAGGACGGCTTTTGTTATTCCGTGGTTGAACATATGGACAATGGTCGAAGTGAGACCCGCCACATTTAGCATCGCTATACCCATCAGCATGTAGCCGATCTGTGCGATCGATGAATAGGCAAGCATTCGTTTGAAATCGGACTGGAATATCGCCACGAAGCTGGCCGCAAACATTGCCAGCAACGCAAACGGGATGAAGATGAAGTAGAGCGTGTTTACCTCGAAAATAAAGGACGGATGATAGACCGAGAACATGAACCGCAGCAGCACGTAAACGGCAGCCTTGGTAGAGGTCGCAGCGAGAAATACTGTGACGGCCGAAGGGGCAAATGTGTAGGCGTTGGGTAACCAAAGATGCAGCGGTACCAAGGCAACTTTGAGCCCCATGCCAACGACGATGAATGCAAATGCCGCCCGAATGGTCCGGTTCGAACCTTGGTCAGCAATCCGGTCTGCAATGTCGGCCAGGTTCAGTGTACCGGTCGACATGTAAAGCATGCCTATCCCGATAACAAAGAAGGTGGCGCCAATCGTGCCCATGATCAAATAATCATAGGCCGCTGTCAGCGCCCGCTTGTCGCGTATGGCGCCTTGCGCGACAAGCACATAGGTCGATAGCGACGAAATCTCCAGGAACACGAAAATGTTGAATGCGTCACCGGTTATCACCACGCCCAAAAGTCCGGTGAAACAAAGCAGGTAACAGGCATAAAACAGGGTTTCGTTCTTTGCGCCAATCTCGAAGCGGATCGAGGTCAACGCATAGGGAAGCCCGATAACGCTGATGCCCGAAATCAGGAAAAGCAGCAAAGCGTTGGTGGCATCGACCCGATATTCAATGCCCAGCGGCGGTGCCCAACCGCCGATCGCGTAGGAAATGAAGCCACCATCAATGACCTGATACAGCAGCAGACAGGAAATGATAAAGGCGATAACGCTCGCGATGAACGCAAGCGGCCACGCCAGCGAACGAACCCCAATGACGACGATAAGCGGCGAAGTAACGAGCGGTACGACGACCTGCAATACCGGCAAATGGTCTGCCAGCGTCTTGCTCGCAACAGCTACTTCAGCAGTCGCCATTACGCTCGCCCACCCATTGCCGGGCCGTGTTCCCGATTATCCGCCGCAGTCATCTTGCGCTCGATGACCAGAAGTTCGTCTTCCTCGATCGTATCGAATTCCTCGCGGATGCGGACAATCAGTGCGAGGCCAAGCGAGGTTGTTGCTACGCCGACGACAATCGCCGTCAGGATAAGAACGTGTGGCAATGGGTTCGAGTATGCAACGTCCGGATCAACTTGCATATCCAGCGGAAAAATCGGCGCAGTTCCACCCGTGACTTTTCCGATGGAGATGTAGAGCATAAAGACCGCGACCTGAAAGATGTTCAGGCCTACAATTTTTTTGACCAGATTGCCGCGCGCGACGACAATATAAAGACCGGTCATCATCAACACGATGAACAGCCAGTAATTGGCGTGGCCAAAGATAAAATCCCAATCAAAAATAGAGGACGGTACTGCGTGTGCGGTCTCGCTGGTAGCTGCCATTTTGTCTGCTCCTACCAGTCTTCATCATCAACGGGCGGGGATCGCCCGGCAAAGGCATAATAGATCGCGACCATCACACCCGTGACGGTTACCCCGACACCGAATTCCACCGCCAGAATACCTAAATGCTGGCCGTGGCTGGGATGTTGAGGATCAAACGCATTGTAATCCAGGTAGTTGAAGCCCAATAACAGGCTCAATATTCCTGTCACGAGGTAGATCAACAGACCAAAAGCAAGCAGGCGGTGAACAAATTTTGGCGGGAACACCCGCTGTACCGTGTCAAGGCCGAAAATCAGACCATATAAAATAAACGCAGCCGCCATGATAACCCCGGCCTGGAATCCGCCACCGGGTGAGTAGTCACCATGAAACTGCACGTAAAGTGCAAACAAGATGATGGTGGAAGCCAGAAGCTTGGTTACAACCCGAAGGATTAGATGATGTTCCATTAGTCGTCCTTCATATCTTCGCGGCCCTTACCCAGCCCGCTGATCAATAGAAGGACACCAATTCCTGCGGTGAACACAACCGCAACCTCGCCCAGCGTGTCATATCCACGATAGCTGGCAAGGATCGCTGTCACCACATTTGGAATATCGATCTCGTGAATGCTGTTGGTAAGATATTCCGGCGCAACATGAACTTGCGCCGGCGCATTGGGATCACCGAAATTGGGCATGTCCAGCGTCCCGTATATCAGCGCTGCTCCAGTAACCAGGACCACGAAGAACGGCAATATGCCAGAACGGGTTGGCTTGTTCTCCCGACGCGCGGTTAAAGCAATCGTTCCCAGCATCAACACGGTGGAAATCCCTGCGCCAACTGCAGCCTCGGTGAATGCCACATCGACCGCATCGAGCGTCACGAACAAAAGCGCGGTCAGCAGGCTGAAAACGCCCGAAAGCATGACGACCGCAAAAAGATGCCGGGTCTGGACAATGACCAGCGCGGTCATGACAAGCATGCAAAACAGTACAAGATCGATAATGGTGACAATCATGCCTTGGCCTGCCCCTTTTTGGATCGGGTCTTGCGCGAAGGCTTCGTTTTCTTCAGCACCGGAGGCTTTAATCCCGATACCAATGCAGCACTGGCTACTGCATGAGTAGAGGTTGCACCGGTGATGTACAGGAATGCGCCGATGATGATCAGTTTGACGGTAATCAGAGAAACCCCGGACTGCAAAATCATTCCCGCGATGAGTAGAATCATGCCGGCTGAATCAGAAACCGACGCAGCATGAAGCCGCGCCCAGAAGTCCGGAAATCTCAACTGACCGATTGCGCCAATGATTGCGAAAGCGCCGCCCGAAACGATCAATATCCAGCTACAAATTTCAATCAGCAAAGCAATCATTATTCGCCAGCTCCCGAACGGGCGGTACGATCACCGGAATCACCCAAAGATCGATATCGGAAGAACTTCAACACCGCGATTGTTCCGACAAAATTGATCAACGCATAGAGCAGTGCAATATCGAGGAAATCCGGCCGCCCCGTCAAATAACCCAACACCCCGATAAACAGGACGGTTTGGGTTCCAAACGCGTTCGAGGCCAACACCCGATCATACAAGGTTGGACCTATGTAAAGCCGGACCAGAAGGAACGCCATGGCGACAAAAAGTGCAAAAGCTGCAAACACAAACATTATTGGGCAGCTCCGGTTTCTATCTCGGTAACGCGTCGATCCATATCGGCCAGTGCGTCGTCGTGTTCATCGGTATAGGCAAGAGCATGCACCATAAAATGATCCGGTTCGACTTCCACGGTGATGGTTCCAGGAGTGAGCGTAATTGAATTGGCAAACATCGCTTCGCAAAAATCGGATTTCTGAGTGAAGGGAACCTCAAACAGGTTTTGACGAAGCTTGATATTTGGCGACAGGATCAACTTGGTTACGGCCCAGTTGGACTTTGCGATCTCGACATGCAGCCAGGCAAAGTATTTGAACATCCTGTACAGGCTGACATTCAGTTTCAGAGGACTATTGTCGATGAAGTTCATCCGCTTCTCGACGTAAACCGCGAGAACTGCCGAGGCAACGCCCAACCCGATGACGAGCGGCTTGTATACGCCTGACATTAGAAGCCAAAGTGCGAACAATGTCAGCGTTGTGAAAATCGTCCGCAATTATCCTCTCCCAATTCCATTCTCAAAATCATTAACGAGTCGTTGTTTCATGTGCAAGCTGTCGCTTCAATCGAAAAATGACTTGTCCACGCGTACCTCTTCCGCCCGTGGGAAACAGGGCTGGCACCACAAATTGTCACGAAACTGAAATTGAATTCGCTGGTTTTCAGTAGAATTGCAAATGGATGGATTAGGCCCGTGAAAACAATCGCGACTTTCATCAGAGGCCGGAACAGGCGTCATCAGCCTACGCTAACGACACCTAAAGATGATATTTTTTATAATAACACGTATTAGTAGTTTAGGAATTAAAAAATAGTCAAAAAAAACAAACTATATGTATTGTACATATAATTAAATTTATGTAATTGTGAACTAAACTACTGCATAATTTCGTTTTTATTGTTGACAAGTCGGTAAAATTGTTGAAATCACTGGATTAGAAACTGTTTCCAGTAGATGACTATTGGTAAATTTCAGTTTACTAGGCCCAAGCAGCAAGTGACGCTGCGAAAATATCTGAAATGAGAAAAATTATGGAAAACACTTCGACAGATAGCAGCCAAGATACTGCAATTCTTGTAGAGATGACGGCAGAAATAGTTTCTGCCTATGTGAGCAACAATCCGGTTTCTACCGTTGATTTACCCAATCTGATTGGTGAAGTTCATACAGCTTTGAATAAAGTCCAGGCCGGTGGTGCGGGCGCACCGGCAGAAAAGCAAAAACCAGCTGTAAACCCCAAGAAGTCAGTGTTTCAGGACTACATCATTTGTTTGGAAGATGGAAAGAGCTTCAAATCGCTTAAGCGCCATCTGAGGACACACTACGATCTGTCACCGGAAGAGTACCGGGAAAAATGGGGATTGGCTCCTGACTATCCAATGGTTGCACCTAGCTACGCCGAGGCGCGCTCAAAACTTGCCCGTGAAATGGGACTTGGCCGTAAGCGTGGATCAAAACGCAAGTAAATCGTAGACTTGCAATATCAGAAATTAAGAACCGGCCCGCAAGGCCGGTTTTTTATTTGATTCAGCTAATAGAATTTAATTAACAGTTTCAATAATCTCGTTATTCGCAAAGGGAGGGGATATCCTTTTTCTTTGAGCGTTATAATTCATGACGTAAGTGACAGAAAATATGAGATTTTCTTGGTTTCATACTTTCCCGCAAATAGATTCCTTGTCCTCACTACAATAAAAGATGCAAGATAGGATCAAATTCCTAACTAAATATTTTCTTGGGGACTTAATATGTTGGAACCAATTGCTAATAATCCATCGACATTCCTTCCAGGAATTGATTTTGAATTCAATAACAGTAATCGCGATAATTCGGGATCAGACAAATCAGCGTCTAACCGGGTCGATTCAGAAAACTCGGTTTCCGTATCCCGGTCTTCAAGGGCAGAATTTGCTACCAGGCTCGTTGTTCGCCTGGTTTCGAACTCCCAGAATCTGGAAGAGGCTGCGGTCATGGACACAAACCGTGGATCAAGCGATATTTCGCGAGCACGCCAGATTGCAATGTATTTGTTGCACACATCCCTTTCCATGCCGTACGGCACGGTTGCGAAGCTGTTTGGCAGAGATCGGACCACAGTCGCCCATGCTTGTCGTACGATTGAAGATCTTCGCGATGTTCCTGCAAGTGATGATGAGATTGTGAAGTTGGAGGGGATATTAGAATTGTTGACCCAGCTTGCCGGCATCGATGAAAAAACCTTCGCTGTAAGGTAGGACAATTGATGACCGGAAAGGAAAAAACTCGGACTCGGCACAAACAAGCTTTGCTCCGTCTGTTACGATTCTTGGAAACTTCTAAAGATCATGCGAGCTGGCACCCAGCCGGCGAGTGCAAGGTAATGATTTGCAACAACAACAAATCGGTCACCTTTAGCCAGGAAGTTGTGGAACTCGCCGTTAGTGATGGATCGGTGCTACAGGATGGGTATCGGCTTCGACTGACACCGGAAGGCCGCTCAAGACTACGGCGAGAACTTTATCCGGATATCTCCTACATTGCTCAGCATGGGGAAATCCGGGTTCAGGAAACAGATAACAAACAAGTATTCAAGAATGAGCGTGAGTCACCCTTGCGGAGGCTCTATCTTCGCAAGGATAAGAATGGAAACACCTGGATAGACGATGACCAGTACGCGGCAGGCGAGAGATTGCGCAGGGATTTTGAAATCGCGCAATTGCAACCGTCCATTACAGCGAATTGGTCGAGTTTTGGAGCATCGGCTGCAAAGAATGGAAATGGAAAACAAGCCGAACTGGGTGATTTCGCGTTAGATTCCCGCAAGCGTGTGGAAGCCGCTATTGCTGCCCTGGACGGCGAACTGGCTGGTCTTGCACTCGATATCTGTTGCTACCTTAAAGGGTTTGAACATGTCGAGAGGGAGCGTCAGTGGCCACCGAGATCGGCCAAGCTCATGTTGAGAACGGCACTATCCTGCCTGGCAGTCCACTACGGACTGCACCCTCGCTCCGGAGGCCAGACTGGCCACATACTAAATTGGGGCGACGGTACCCATATTCCTTCAATATAGCGTTGCGGCACCGCATCAAACTGTTACGACTTGTCTCGCCTCGCGCTTAATCCGCTCAATCATGGATCGCAAGCCGTTGGAGCGTTGGGGCGTGATGTGCTCGGACAGGTTCAGTTTGTTTAGTGTTTCGGACTCATTGATTTGCGAAATTTCAGATGCTCTCTTGCCTGAAAACAAAGCTAACACCACCGCAATCAATCCACGGACAATATGGGCATCGGAGTCTCCACGAAAGGTCAGGATGGGGTCTTCACCGTCATCATGATGAGTAACAATCCACACCTGACTGACGCAGCCCTGAACCTTGGTTCTCTGATTTTTTTCTTCGTCAGAGACAGGCTCCAGGCCGTCTCCCAGTTCAATCAGATATTTATACCGGTCTTCCCAGTCATCGAGGATCTCAAAATCGTCCAGAATTGCCTGAAGGTTTGGTCCAGCCATGAAGCTTCCCGTATTGATGAGTTTTGCACACTATCAATATAGGGCTTTGTTGCTGGAATAAATGATCCCTTGAAAAATTTAAGGATGTCTCGAAGAACCTGTTACAACAGGGTCTGTCAGCGGTTCTGATTGTATTGCTTGATCACCTGGGCTGGCGGAAACATCGGGGGCCGAAAAGTGCTCGTCAAAATAACTATAGGCGAGCAGGGCGCCGGTTTTTGCCTTGGCACGGAATTGCGAGAACAACTCCAAACCCGTATCGCAGGGCTGTGGATTGCGATAGCAAAACTGCGAAATGTCATAATAAGCAGACTGCACCAGGCTGATCGTCTCGCGGGTTGATACCACGCGCTGTTCGGCGTCCAGTTGTTCCTTGTCAACCGGAATGAACGCAATGATCAATGCCAAGCAGAATATTATCCTGATCATGAACATGTTCCCTGTCTAACTTCCCAGCCAAGCGCTATCACACCTCCTTTAAGCGCAGATGTTGTCAAAACACGGAATTTAGCTCAATTTTTATTCAATCCCGATCTATCGCCAAAGTATCAGGCTTTTGTGGGTAAGGATCAAAGCCAATAGACGAGAAAACCTGTCATCGGCGTCTGTTTTATCAATTCGCCGACTACATCTGGATAATGAAAGATTCCGTTTACCATACAATCAGTTTCACGGCGAAAACACGGTTTCTATTCGAAATGTGGGTCGAAGACTTGTCAGGTTTAGCGTTCCGTTAAAGTGCCCATGGCACGGTCTTTTCAACGGCAAGGAACAGCGTGGCTTTCCAACACGTGCAATTCTTGCCAGCGGCGTACCGAGGGTTCCGTAGTATGTGGGTTAGTGCCGGCAGGGCAAAAAGAGATTCAGAACGGAAAGTAAATCTGGCTTCGATTGGGCCCGATTTGTATACACTTCATCGTTCTGATGGATTTGCGGTCCATGTGGAATCGAATTGTAAAAAAGTATTTGGATTTGACGCCGAACACCTGTCCGGGAAGGGATTTCTGGAAAATGTGCACATCCATGATCGCATCACGGTGGCCAAGGCAATTGAGGATTGCCTGACCTGCGGTACGCATAAGAGAGCCCAATTCAGACTGGTCCCCAATGCGCAGAACACGCCAACTCAGACTAAATGGTTTGAGTTACGCTGCGAACCAGCGCCAGAAGCATATTTTGACGGCGAAGCCATGCTGGTCTTGGCGGTCTCACGCGATATTTCTGAACATCGTGCCGAGGAGGAAGAATACCACCGGCAGCGCGAAATTGCTGAAAGCGCGAACATTGCAAAGAGCCGGTTCTTGGCAAATATGAGCCATGAACTGCGTACACCGCTCAATGCTATCCTCGGATTCTCCGAAATTCTTCAGTCAGATCACATGACAAGAATGCCGGCTGAACGCACGAAGGAATATATCGGACTCATTCATAGCTCGTCATCGCATCTTCTAAATGTTCTCAATGACATTCTCGACATGTCAAAGATAGAATCCGGCAAGTATGAAATAATATCCGAGCCGTTCGACATGGCTTACGCGGTGACGGCCGGTTGCCAGATATTGCGCGGCAGCGCTGAGCAAAAGAATCTGGATATTGCGATTCACATTGAGCCGGATCTTCCGGAGGTCACCGCCGATGAACGGGCGATCAAGCAGATTGTCATCAATCTGGTCTCCAACGCGGTGAAATTTTCAGAAAGTAACGGGCGGATTGAGATAGGATTGGCAAGGTCAGGAAGAAATATTTGCTTTACTGTCTCCGACAACGGAATCGGTATATCGCCTGAACATTTGGACAGTCTTGGACTGCCGTTCTATCAGGCTGACAGCAAATATGACCGCAGATATGAAGGTACAGGTCTCGGTCTTTCTGTTGTTTGCGGATTGGTCGACCTGCATCATGGCAAGGTCGAATTCGACAGCAAGAAGGGAAGCGGAACAACGGTAAAGGTTGTTATTCCGATCAATCCGCCTGACGCCACGCCGGTGCCCGCTTACGAACATCTTGAATTGGTGCAGTCAAATAAACGGCGCACCGCTTGATACCCAGGGGTCGATAGAAATGTTGAAGTACATGCTTGCCGCGCTCGGTGAAACCATTCAGGAAAACCCGTCCATTGCGGCTGGATCCTGCGTGTTCCTTGTGGCGTTTTCATTGGTGGCGGCAAATGCTCTCTACGCTCAAAATGGCGGCCACCCGGTCCCTCTTTGGGCAACGCGTGACAGCACAACAACCCAATCGATTAATGTTGGTTCCCGGCAAACGGACTCGGCTCGTATTTCGTTCACCGCTTTGACATTGGACCGTGTTCCAGTTCCGATCATGCGCCCGGAAAACAACGATCCCAGGGTACCTGCATCCTCCCTCGTTCGCGAAGCCCAGTCACATCTCGCAGCTCTGGGATATTATCGTGGCGAAATAGATGGCCTATACGGCCCACAGACAAGACAGGCGATCATTTCATTTGAGACCGCTTATGGCTACAGCGCGAGTGGATTGGTCAGCACCTCGCTGTTGCGCAACATAGGTGATATTGCTCAAAGCAGCGGCAAGCAGCTCAGCCCAGCGGAAGATCCCATCGATGCGGGTTCTGGCATTCAGCGGCCCAAAAATAGTTCTCCGCCAATGGATTCTGCCCGTATTGCAAGGGTGCAAATCGGCCTGATAAATTTTGGTGAAGTTGAAATCGCCGCCGATGGCGTTTTGGGAGAGGCTACGAAAGCTGCAATTGAACGATTTCAAAAGCGCTACAAGCTCCAGGTAACCGGTATGCCTGACGAAGCGATCATCAGAAAATTGGAAGACATAGGCGCTCTGAGAAAAAGCTGATCATGCGCCTTCAGAGCCACATCTGGATATCGGCATTCATGAAGAAAGAGATGGCCGATGGATGCTACTCGACCATAATCCGCAAAGGTGCGACTGAGGCAGGCGCCATTTTTGTGATTCACAACCATCTTGATGGCACCTGCAGCGTATATTCACAGGCACCACAAGCCATCTTCGCCGAGGAACCGGATTTGGACCGAAGGTTCGAAAAAGTCCTGGATCATGTTGCCGAAAGCGAAACAGCCGAATGGTTGAACAAGCAAAGTTCATTCGATCCCGACTGCTGGATTGTCGAAACAGAACGCAAGACGGGCGAACCCGATCTGCTAATCATATGAGTTTTAGGTTGTTGAGAATTTAGCCGGTTTCCTTGAACATCTGCCGTTCTTCGTCCTGCCTCATTTGTGTTGATTTGAGCTCCGAAATTTCGCGTCTGCGCGAAGCAACAGCACCCATCAAATTATCTGGGACAGATGACTTTTCGGAATCAGATTTCTGCTCATCAAACTTGCCGCCAAGTTTTTCAAGGAACCTGCGGCATTCTTCAAAGTCTATTTCGTTGATGATCGTTTTTGTGTTGTCATAACTCGTTCTGCTGCTGGCTACTCTTGAATTGAGCAGGAGCAACAATTGTAGCGAGACCACAAATCCTGCGCCCAGTCCCTTGAACAGGACGCACAGATTTTCAGCATCCGGCTCGTCCAGCAATCGACGGACAATGCTGGCTCGAATTCCGCAGTAACTTTCTACCAATTCTGCCAGGCCTTCCTTGCGACCCTTCCTGGTGACCTGAAGCAATTGGGTTTCCAACGGAATTTTCGGGTCGTATTGGTATGAGGCATGATCCGGTTGGTGGCTTCTACCCAATTTGCCGCCAACAGACGCCATTTTCACGATCTGGTTCTCGGTATCATTCCTTAGCGTCGGACTGCTTTTGACCATGTCCGGCTTCTCGATCGGTTTTGAGGTTTCAATAATGGAAGACTCTGATGCAGGTGTCGGCGCCAACTCTGGTTGTCGCGATTGTGCCAGTGCCGGGTTTCGTGCCAGCAGCTCAGCGCATTCTTTTCCCCCTGCCTTTTCAAGCGCCTTCGCACTTTCCTCGCTGAGGTCCATCCTGCGGCAAAGAATTTTGAGATGATCCAGCGAAAGCCTCTCCGACAGTGTCTTGATGTCGAATTCGTTGATTGCCGGCGAAAACAACAATACCGGAGCAGCGATATCGGCACTGTCCATTGCCAGATACATCAGGATTTGTCTTGGTGTATACACATTGCGTGCAAGTGATGCTGAAAGCAGCCGTCGTTCGGCTTTGCCGCAGTCGCCGATCATCTGATAAAACAACTCCTTGAACATTTCGATTTCATGCCGGTTTGGCCGGTCAAATTCACAGAAACTGCGTGTCGATTCGGCCAGGAGATTGGCCTTGCGTGAAAGTTGGTTCCCGCGCTGTTGCGCGGCGCCAGCCAGTGAGTAATTGTCGCGGCGGGCGCTTCGCCCCGATGAAAAAATCGGTTTTGTCTTGTCAGATTTCTCTCGTATGCTCGGCTGCATTGATAATCCGTTCATTAGCTCGAATCAAAATTCTTGCAACCGATCCTCGATCTTATTTCTTAGTTTTTTGTTAACCTTGTCAGATTGTTAAAACAAACTGGGTCGTAATTGCGCAACAGCTCGATCAGATAAGTTACGTCGCGTAATGTTTTGGCCAATCTGCCCTGAATTCTTTACCACTTGTTAACGAAGATTCATTTCTATGACGCCCGAAAGCGTTGGCCCAGAGGTTTATTTGGTGGCCATTGAACGTAATCGGAGAACGTTATGGCGGCAATCATCGAGTTCCCGAAAGAAGCTTCGATCTGGCGACAGAAGAGGGCATCCGCGCAACCTGAATCTGGCGCGACCGGTGCAAAGATACTTATGTTCACCGGCGTGAGGTATGCCAAACATCAAATAGCCGATACGCCTGCAGAACCTTCCGAAGCTAAAGTGAGCAAGGAAAAGAAGAGCCGATAGTGCAGATCAACTTCCTGGTTGGGTGTCGTCAGTCGGTCTTTCGCCAGCCACCGGCAGATATGGCTCGCAGCTAATCGCG
>JANQQM010000177.1 GCA_028289365.1 Salaquimonas sp.
CATTCGGCAATCCATCGCAATTTGCCCCATGCCCGCGTTGCCTTGCATCTGCATCCGCCTTACGCGACCGCATTGGCAGCCTTGAAAGACCCGACCATCAAGCCGGTCGATCAGGTCACGGCCCGGTTCCATAACCGTCTGGCGCTTGATCTGTCGTTTGGCGGCATTGCGACCGAGGAAGCAGAAGGCGAGCGCATAGCATCCACGATCGGTAATCATTCTGCCCTGATGATGGGCAATCACGGCGTGACCACGGTCGGTCAGACCGTGGCAGAAGCCTATGACGCCTTGTACCATCTTGAGCGCGCAGCGCGCACCATGGTGCTGGCCTATTCCACCGGGCAGGAACTGAGCGTCATGAATGACAAAATTGCCGAGGAAACCGCCGCAGAGTGGGAAGTTTACAAGGATGCCGAGTTTGCGCATTTTTCCGAAATGAAGCGCATCCTCGACCGGGAAGATCCTTCCTATGCCGACTGAACCAAGTACGAATTAAATAAAGAGGGGTGAACGAACATGTCCAAAGTCATCAAGAACGGAACCATAGTCACCGCCGACCACACCTGGAAAGCTGATGTGCTGGTAAAGCACGACAAGATCGAAGCGGTCGGCCACGACTTGCACGGCGATCATGAGTTTGACGCGACCGGCTGCTATGTCATGCCCGGCGGTATCGATCCGCACACACATCTCGAAATGCCGTTCATGGGCACCTATTCCTCTGACGATTTTGAGTCAGGCACGCGCGCTGCCGTCTCCGGCGGCACCACCATGGTGGTTGATTTCGCCTTGCCCTCGCCCGGCCAGTCCCTGCTGGAAGCAATCCAGATGTGGGACAACAAGTCGACCCGCGCCAATTGCGACTATTCCTTCCATATGGCGATTACCTGGTGGGACAAGCAGGTCTTCGACGAAATGGAAATCGTCGTGCGCGAAAAGGGCATCAACACCTTCAAGCATTTCATGGCGTATAAAGGCGCATTGATGGTCAATGATGATGAAATGTATGCTTCCTTCCAGCGTTGCGCCGAATTGGGTGCGCTTCCCCTGGTGCATGCCGAAAATGGCGATGTCGTCGCTTCCCTGCAGCAAAAATTGCTAGCCGAAGGGCATAACGGGCCGGAAGGGCATTCCCATTCACGCCCGCCAGAAGTCGAGGGAGAGGCGACCAACCGCGCCATCATGATCGCCGACATGGCCGGTGTGCCGCTCTATGTCGTGCACACCTCCAGCGAGCAGGCGCATGAAGCAATACGCCGCGCTCGCCAAAAGGGGATGCGTGTTTATGGCGAACCGCTGATCCAGCATCTGACGCTCGATGATAGTGAATATTATCACAAGGATTGGGACCATGCCGCCCGCCGGGTCATGTCCCCGCCCTTCCGCGACAAGTCGCATCAGGATTCGCTTTGGGCCGGACTGAGCGCCGGTTCATTGCAGGTGGTGGCGACTGATCATTGCGCCTTCACCACAGACCAGAAGCGCAATGGCATAAACGACTTCACCTTGATCCCCAACGGTACCGGTGGTCTGGAGGATCGCATGCCGATGCTTTGGACCTATGGGGTCAATACCGGCCGCTTGACGATGAACGAATTCGTTGCGGTAACGTCGACCAATATTGCCAAGATCCTCAATATCTACCCGAAAAAGGGTGCGATCATGCAAGGCGCTGATGCCGATATTGTCGTCTGGGATCCGGAGAAGAAAAAGAAAATCACCGCCAAGAAACAGCAATCGGCCATCGATTACAACGTGTTTGAAGGCAAGAAGGTTCAAGGCCTGCCGCGTTTCGTCCTGTCCCGTGGTCAGCTTGTCCTGAATAACGGCAAGCTCGATACCCATCCGGGACATGGCGAATTTGTACGCCGTGAACCCTATCATGCCGTAAACAAGGCCCTTTCAACATGGAAGGAACTGACCGCCCCGCGCCAGGTTGTTCGCACTGGCATTCCGGCAAGCGGTGTCTAGGTAAAATGAGCATGGGAAATCGATATGGATAAGGTCGCGGTTATCACCGCCGGTGGCAGCGGTATGGGTGCCGGCGCTGCGAACAAACTGGCCGAAGAAGGTTACAAGGTTGCGATCCTGTCTTCGTCGGGCAAAGGTGAGGCACTTGCAAAAAGTCTCGGAGGAGTGGGTGTCACCGGGTCGAACCAGTCAAATGACGATCTCAAACGCCTGGTCGATCTGGCCCATGAAAAATGGGGCCGCATCGATGTCCTGGTCAACAGTGCCGGCCATGGCCCGCGGGCGCCGATCCTGGAACTCACCGACGAGGACTGGCACACTGGCATGGATGTCTATTTCATGAACGTAGTTCGCCCGACGCGCCTGGTTGCTCCGATCATGGTTGAACAAAGGGGCGGAGCGATCATCAATATCTCGACCTTTGCTGCCTTCGAACCGGATCCGGTTTTCCCGACTTCCGGCGTATTCCGCGCTGGTCTGGCAGCATATACGAAACTCTTCGCCGACCGATACGCCGCCGACAATGTTCGAATGAACAATATTCTGCCGGGCTTCATCGACAGCCTTCCCGAGAAGGAGGAGTTCCGCGCACGAATTCCGATGGGCCGCTATGGCAAGAATGAAGAGATTGCCGCGACGGTCGCCTTCCTCGCCTCCGAAGGTGGCGCTTATATTACCGGTCAGAACATACGTGTGGATGGGGGGATCACAAGATCAGTATAGAAAATGTCGTGAGCGCCAAGGATCTTTCGCTCACTTTCACCACAAATGACGGTCCGGTTCATGCGCTTTCACAGGTCGACCTGGAAATTGGCCGCGGAGAATTTGTTTCCTTCATTGGTCCGTCCGGCTGCGGCAAGACCACCTTCCTCAGGGTGATTGCAGATCTGGAACAACCAACGGGCGGTACGATTACCGTCAATGGCATGACCCCGGAACAGGCAAGGCTGAAACGGGCCTATGGCTATGTGTTTCAGGCAGCAGCTCTTTATCCCTGGCGGACAATTGAAAAGAACGTCGCCCTGCCGCTGGAGATCATGGGATTTGATAAAAAAGAGCAATCCGAAAGGGTCGAGAGAACCCTGGCGCTGGTCAACCTGACCGGGTTTGAACAAAAATATCCCTGGCAGTTATCGGGTGGCATGCAGCAACGTGCTTCCATCGCCCGCGCGCTTTCCTTCGATGCCGATCTCCTCTTGATGGATGAACCGTTTGGCGCACTCGACGAGATTGTGCGCGATCACCTGAACGAGCAGCTGCTGCACCTATGGGAAAGCACCAACAAGACCATCTGTTTTGTGACCCATTCTATTCCCGAGGCAGTCTATCTCTCAACCAAGATCGTCGTCATGAGCCCGCGCCCGGGCCGGGTGACGGACGTCATCGACAGTACGCTACCCAAGGAAAGACCGCTAGACATTCGCGAATCCAAGGAGTTTCTCGATATCGCCCAGCGTGTCCGCGATGGATTGCGGGCAGGCCATGCCTATGAGGTCTAGAAACAGAAGATGAGCGCCGGTACCTCAAAATTTGGAAATGCCTTCCTTCCGGTCACAAGTATTTTGCTCGTGCTTCTGCTGCTCTGGTATGTCTTCGCCTATGTCATGAATGCACCGTTCCAGCGCGAACTCGACCAGCGCGCTGGCGAGAATCCGAGCTTTTCCGAATTGGTGATCAAGACCTGGTCGCAGCCAAAACCGACCATGCCGGCGCCCCACCAGGTCGCCCAGCGGCTCTGGAAAACCGTTTTTGGCGTCAAGCCATGGTCCAAGCGCAGCCTGGTCTATCATTCCGGCGTGACACTATCCTCGACTTTGTTGGGTTTTCTGATGGGAACCGGTCTTGGCCTGATCATCGCAATAGGCATTGTCTACATACCGGTGCTGGAGAAAAGCTTCCTGCCCTGGATTATTGCCTCGCAAACCATTCCGATTCTGGCCATTGCGCCAATGATCATCGTGGTTCTGGCATCGATCAACATCACCGGCATATTACCCAAAGCGCTGATCTCGACCTATCTGTCGTTCTTTCCGGTCGCCGTCGGCATGGTCAAGGGATTGCGATCGCCTGAGGCGATGCATCTGGATCTCATGCGCACCTATTCCGCCAGCAATGCACAGATCTTCTGGAAATTGCGCATACCGGCATCCGTGCCGTTCTTTTTCACCTCGATCAAGGTTGCCATAGCCGCCAGCCTCGTCGGCGCGATCGTCGGCGAATTGCCGACCGGTGCGGTCGCCGGCATCGGCTCGCGTTTGCTGGCAGGCTCCTACTATAGCCAGACCATCGATATCTGGGCGGCCCTGATCGCCGGTTCAATTCTGGCAATGCTCCTGATCGCGGCTGTCAGCATGGCTCAATCCTTCACCGCCAGGATGATGGGAGCCCAGCCATGAGTACGGTTGCTGCAAAGCCGCCAGGCATTGATGCGGGCCGCATCTTCATTCGCATTTTTCTGCCGGCAGTGTTCATTTGCGCAGCTATGGTCTGGGTCTTGAACGCGATTGCCGCAGACAGAATTGAAAATTCCAGTGTCGCGCTGCTCGTGGCGATCATCGCCTGGCTTACCGCGTGCTGGTTCAATATCGAGTTGTCCAGGCTTTCCATTCTGAACCTGAAACTGTCGCGCCTCCGTGATCTTTGCGTGGCGGCAATATTCGGAATTTTCATTCTGTTTCTTTGGGAAGTGTTCGTCGCGGTCTTCCAGATACCTTTCATACTGCTACCGCCACCCTCGGCAATTTTCGAGCGGATCATGGCGTCTCTGCCAATCCTGGCAGCTGATTTCTACCAGACGGTCATCAAGGCAGCCTTTATCGGCTGGTGCATAGGTTCCTTCAGCGGGTTCATGGTAGCGGTCCTGGCCGACAGGTATGGCTTTCTGGCCCGCGGTCTGCTGCCCATCGGCAATATGATCTCAGCATTGCCGATTATCGGCATCGCGCCGATCATGGTTATCTGGTTCGGGTTCGACTGGCACTCAAAGGCTGCAGTAGTGATTGTCATGACCTTCTTTCCCGCATTGGTAAATACGCTCGCGGGGTTGAACGCCAGCGGTCAGATGGAGCGCGATCTGATGCGCACCTATGCCAGCTCGCATTGGCAGACGCTCCTGAAACTGCGTCTTCCTGCCGCTATGCCCTTTATATTCAATGCGTTGAAGATCAATTCTACACTCGCCTTGATCGGTGCGATTGTGGCAGAGTTTTTCGGAACCCCCATTGTTGGCATGGGTTTCAGAATTTCGACCGAAGTGGGTCGGATGAACCTCGACATGGTCTGGGCGGAAATTGCCGTCGCAGCCCTTGCCGGGTCACTTTTTTACGGAGGGCTCGCACTTCTCGAGCGTTCCGTTACATTCTGGCATCCGTCTTACCGCTAGAAACAGGCGGGGCCATAACAACAGGAGTAGGGAACATGAAGAAACTATTAGGTTTGACTCTAGCGCTTGCAATGGCGCTTGCGGCGGGCATAGCTTCCGCTGCCGATGAAGTGACATTGCAGCTCAAATGGGTCGCTCAAGCCCAGTTTGCCGGATATTTTGTCGCCAAGGACAAGGGCTTTTATGAGGAAGTCGGTCTTGACGTCGAAATCAAACCCGGCGGTCCGGATATTGCGCCCGAACAGGTTATCGCCGGTGGTGGTGCGGATGTCATCGTCGACTGGATGGGTGGTGCACTTGCCGCGCGCGAAAAGGGCGTGGGGCTCGTAAATATCGCACAGCCCTTCAAGAAAGCCGGCATGCAGCTGGTCTGCCCAAAGGACGGTCCGATCCAGAGCGAAGCCGATTTCAAGGGACATACCCTTGGCGTGTGGTTCTTCGGCAATGAATATCCCTTCTATGCCTGGATGAACAAGATCGGCGTATCCACCGATGGCGGTCCGGATGGGGTCACCGTTCTCAAGCAGAGCTTTGACGTTCAGCCCTTGATCCAGAAACAGGCAGACTGCATATCGGTCATGACCTACAACGAATATTGGCAATTGATCGATGCCGGATACAAGCCGGAAGACCTGATCGTTTTCAACTATTCGGAGATGGGCAACGACCTTCTGGAAGATGGCCTCTATGTCATGGAAGACGACCTGAAGGATCCGGCCTTCAAGGAAAAAATGGTCAAATTCGTCGAAGCCTCGATGAAAGGTTGGGAATATGCGATCGCCAATCCCGAAGAGGCTGCTGAAATCGTCATGGAAAATGGCGGGCAGGACGAAAATCACCAGAAACGGATGATGGGTGAAGTGGCAAAACTGATCGGTGAACCCGATGCCAAGCTCATTCCTGCCGCCTATGAGCGGACTGCCAAGGCACTGCTCGATCAGAAGATCATCATGAAGGAGCCAAGCGGCGCCTGGACGGCAGAGATCACCGATCAGCTGCAATAATTTCAGCAATCGGACAGATCCATATGACAATGAAAGGCGCAGCCAATTGGCTGCGCCTTTTGATTTTGGTCATGCATACTGATGCAACTGTTGAAAATCTTCAGCTGCGGCATTTAAGTGCCTGACAAATCGCCAAAAATGTCTACAACACCGTGCCGTTGGCGGAAATTCTGATTTCTAGCGGATTTGGTTCGAATTTTATGCGCATTACCCGCCAGGGGATTTTTTATGAAAGATATATTATACGCGCTGAGCGAGATGGTTGCCGAGGGTGGTCGGATCGCGATGCAACATCATTGCCAGGTGACCCAGGTCCTTTCGAAGGATGATGACACACCGCTGACGGCCGCCGATTTGGCAGTAGACGCATATTTGTGCGAGGCACTGACCGGCCAGTTCCCCGACATCCCGGTCGTTACCGAGGAGCGTGCCGCCTCCCACAGGAACGCAATCGGGCAGGATAGGTTCTTTCTGGTAGATCCAATCGACGGCACTAAGGAATTCGTTGCCGAGCGTGGCGAATTCACCATCAATATCGGCTTGATCGAAAACGGATATCCGGTCGCTGGCGCAGTCTGTGCTCCCGCAGTCGGCCGCTTGTTTGCCGGAGCGATTGGTGAGGGAGCCTTTGAGCGTCCATGCGAGGGCAATGTCGAAAGTTTCGTAGCCCTTGTTCCCGCAAAGCCGGATAACAAAGCGCTGAATGTAGTCGCAAGCCGCTCTCATCTGACGAGCGCGACCAGCGCATTCATCGGGGCCAACAAGGTGGCTCGCACTGTAAATGCTGGTTCTTCGCTGAAATTCTGTCTGCTTGCCGCCGCAGAAGCGGACCTATATCCGCGGTTTGGCCCGACCATGGAGTGGGATACGGCTGCAGGCCATGCGGTTCTCGCGGCAGCGGGCGGTTTTGTGGAAGAAATTTCCGGTGTTCCGCTGAAATATGGCAAGCCAGACTATCGCAACCCCGATTTCATCGCTTATACACCGGCAACGCAGTTTTCCCTGCCGTGATAGGATGGATTGATTCTGGAATGCCTCCAGTACTGACGGAATAGATTGAATGCTTACCCATTTGCAGAAACTGGAAGCTGAAAGCATCCACATCATGCGAGAGGTGGCCGCAGAGGCCGAAAATCCCGTGATGTTGTACTCGATTGGCAAGGACAGTGCAGTCATGCTGCACATCGCCATGAAGGCATTCTTCCCGGCAACGCCACCCTTTCCGCTGCTTCATGTCGATACGACCTGGAAGTTCCGCGAAATGATCGAGTTTCGCGACGCTACGGTTTCTACTTTGGGGCTGGATCTGATTGTCCATATCAATGAGGAAGGTGTCGAACAGGGGATTGGACCCTTCAGCCATGGTTCTGCGGTTCATACCGATGTCATGAAGACCACCGCCCTCAAACAGGCCCTGGAGAAACACGGCTTTGATGTCGCCTTCGGCGGCGCCCGCCGCGATGAGGAAAAGTCGCGCGCCAAGGAAAGGATATTTTCCTTCCGCTCGGAAGATCATCGTTGGGACCCGAAGAACCAGCGCCCGGAGCTTTGGAAAATCTACAATACCCGCAAGTCACCCGGTGAATCCATTCGTGTCTTCCCCTTGTCGAATTGGACCGAACTCGACATCTGGCAGTATATCTGGCTCGAAAAGATACCGATTGTGCCGCTTTATTATGCTGCCGAAAGACCGGTCGTCGAGCGTGACGGAACGCTGATCATGGTCGATGATGATCGCATGCCGATTCGCCCTGAAGAGCAGGTTGAGTATCGCAAAGTACGCTTCCGTACGCTTGGCTGCTATCCGCTTACCGGCGCAGTCGAGAGCAGTGCAGACACGCTGACCGCCATCATTCAGGAGATGCTCCTGACCAAAACCTCCGAGCGCCAGGGAAGGGTGATTGACCACGACCAGGCGGCATCCATGGAGAAGAAGAAGCAGGAGGGCTATTTCTGATGGCTCACCAATCCGATCTCATCGCCAGCGACATTCTCGCCTATCTCAAATCGCATGAGGAAAAATCCCTGCTGCGGTTCATCACCTGCGGAAGCGTTGATGACGGCAAATCCACCCTGATCGGGCGCATGCTGTATGAATCGAAAATGATCTTCGAGGATCAGCTTTCCGCGCTCGAATCCGATTCCAAGAAATCGGGCACCCAGGGCAAGGACATCGATTTTGCCCTCCTGGTCGACGGCCTGGCCTCCGAGCGCGAGCAGGGGATCACCATCGACGTCGCCTATCGGTTCTTCTCCACTGACAAACGCAAATTCATCGTTGCTGATACGCCGGGCCATGAACAATACACCAGGAACATGGCAACCGGCGCCTCGACAGCTGACCTCGCAATCATTCTTGTCGACGCCCGTAAAGGCGTGATCACCCAGACCCGTCGACATTCGTTGATTGTGTCACTGCTGGGCATTCGCAATGTCGTCCTGGCTATCAACAAGATGGATCTTGTTCGATACAGCCAAAGGAAGTTTGAGACTATTGAAAAAGACTACAGAGAATTCGCCGAAGGCTTGGGAGAGGGCCATGGCGTTAAGTTCGACATCACCGCCATTCCGGTTTCTGCTTTGAAAGGCGACAACATTGTTACTTCCAGCCAGAACATGACCTGGTTTGAAGGGCCAAGCCTGCTCGAGTTTCTTGAAGAAGCACCCGCTGGCGAAAATCTGGAGAAAGCGGCGTTCCGCATGCCGGTTCAATGGGTCAACCGGCCAAATGCTGATTTTCGCGGTTTTTCCGGCCAGGTTGCGTCAGGCAGAATCAAGGAGGGTGATGCAATTCGGGTCCTGCCCTCCGGCCGTGAGGCCAAGGTAAACCGTATTGTCACGCTGGATGGCGAGCTGAAAAAGGCGGTCGCCGGGCAGTCGGTGACCCTGGTGCTCGATGATGAGATCGATATTTCCCGTGGCGACGTTATCTCGGAAGCAAAAAAACCGGCAGAGGTCGCTGATCAGTTTGAGACAACACTGATCTGGATGGCCGAAGGTCCCATGCTTCCAGGAAGGCCATATTTGCTCAAAACCGGACCAAAGACAGTACGGGCAACGATAACGGCACCAAAGTACCAGATTAACGTCAACAGTTTCGAACATGTGGCTGCCACCAAGCTGGAACTCAACGAAATCGGGGTTTGCAATATTGCGACCGACCAGCAGATTGCGTTTGATCCATACACCGACAATCGTGAGACCGGCGCGTTTATTCTCATCGATCGTTTGACAAATGCCACAGTCGGCGCCGGGACAATTCATTTTGCCTTGCGTAGATCCGCCAACATTCACTGGCAGGCGCTTGATGTGAACCGAAACTTGCGGTCCAATCTGAAGCTGCAAAAGCCCGCTGTTTTGTGGTTCACCGGATTGTCGGGATCGGGCAAATCCACCATTGCCAATATCCTGGAAAAGAAACTGGCCGCAATGGGCCGCCACACCTATCTGCTCGACGGAGACAATGTACGCCACGGATTGAACAAGGATCTGGGCTTTACCGATGCCGACCGGGTCGAGAATATCCGTCGCGTTGCCGAAGTTGCCAAGCTCATGAGTGACGCCGGCTTGATCACGCTGGTTTCCTTCATTTCCCCTTTCCGTTCCGAACGGCGCATGGCCCGTTCGATGATGGAGGAGGGTGAGTTTGTGGAAATTCATGTCGATACGCCGCTTGAGGTCGCTGAATCCCGCGATGTGAAAGGGCTTTACGCTAAGGCGCGGGCGGGTGACATCAAGAACTTCACCGGCATTGATTCACCTTATGAACCGCCGAACAATCCCGAAATTGCGATCAATACGGTCGAATTGACAGCAGAGCAGGCCGCCGACAACCTGTTCAACTACCTGCTTGAACGCGGCATCATCGATACCTGACAGGGAGAAGCTCCATGTACACCTTGATTGGATCACCCAAGACCAGGGCATTCAGGGTATTGTGGATGTTGGAGGAGCTTGGTCTTGACTACGAACTCAAACCAGAACCGCCGCAATCAGAGGGCATTTTGAAGTACAACCCCTCCGGAAAGGTTCCGGCAGTTCTGGCCGACGGTTCGACCCTTCTTGATTCTGTCGCGATTATCCAGTTCCTCGCCGACAATCATGGCAAGTTTACCTTTCCCGCGGGAACGATCGAACGCGCGAAACAGGACAGCTTCACCCAATTTGCAGTCGATGAACTGGAAGGCCCTTGCTGGAACTTTGCCAAGCACTCCTTCATTCTGCCAAAGGAATTGCGCACGCCTGATGCAAAACCCGCCTTTCGTTATGATTTCGAGAAATCTCTGGCGGTGTTTGAAAAACGCCTGGGCGACAATCAATATGTAATGGGAGATGATTTTACAGTTGCTGACCTGGTCATCGGCCACATCGCTGGCTGGGCGAGGAACTGCAAATTTGAATGGCCGGAAGGGAAGGTCGGCGAATATTTCGAGCGCGTACGTTCGCGTCCGGCATTCCTGAAGGCATGGGACATTCGCGAAGCTGATTGAGTAGATTTGCTGAAAAGTGGCTAGAGGTGCGAGGGGCATGTTCATCCCTTGAACATCGATCCACTGGCCACCACAACACAAGTGGATTATGCCCCTCGCACCCTCCTGTCAAAAGCGGTTCAAGTGCCATGCCTAGACCCCACAATCAGGCATCTTCGCTCTCGACAAAACGACACTGCCTGCAAGGAACTAATATTAGGTTAATCAAATAATTCGAATTCATCCGGTTTAATTTCGGGTTCATTTGCGCTTTGACTTGCCGTTATTGGAAAGCGGGGATAAATGGCACTTCTGTAATGTGATTGCAGTAGCGGCAGGTTGAGCCAGAACGGAGAAGTGGCATGGCAGTTTCGGACATAGGGGAAGCGGATTTGGCAATGGTGATCGATGGCCGCAAGATTGCGGACGAGCTCATAGAAACGGTAAAGCTGGAGGCAGCCAAGTTAAAGTCTTCCACGGGCACCACGCCCGGCATTGCCGTCGTCATTGTCGGTGAAGACCCGGCAAGCCAGGTCTATGTCCGCTCCAAGGGCAACAAGGCCGAGGAATGCGGTTTCAAATCGGTCACCCACACGCTTCCCGAAAATACCAGTCAGCCAGACCTGCTGAAGCTGATCGCCGATCTCAATGCCGACAACAGCATTCACGGCATATTGGTGCAACTGCCTTTGCCCGACCATATTGCCGAGGGTGAGGTTATTCAGGCAATTGCGCCTGAGAAGGATGTTGACGGCTTTCATTTCGTCAATGTCGGAAGGTTGACCACCGGAGAAGTTGAGCAGGCATTCGTTCCCTGCACACCGGCGGGTTCCATGGTGCTGTTGAGAAAAGCCCTGGGCAAATCCGATTTTTCCGGGATGAACGCTGTTGTGGTGGGCCGCTCCAATATTGTCGGAAAGCCGATTGCCAGCCTGCTGCTTGCTTCCAATGCCACCGTAACAATCGCCCATTCGCGCACAAGCGACCTGCCGGGCCTTTGCCGCACCGCAGACATCCTGGTAGCCGCAGTCGGCAGGCCGGAAATGATCAAGGCCGACTGGGTGAAACCGGGCGCCTGTATCATTGACGTCGGCATCAACCGGATTGACGCCCCTGAACGTGGCGAAGGCAAGAAACGGCTTGTTGGCGATGTTGCCTATGAGGAATGTGCCAAGGTTGCTGGTTCAATCACGCCGGTACCAGGGGGTGTCGGGCCAATGACAATCGCAATGTTGATGGCCAATACGCTGACCGGCGCATGCCGGGCCGCGGGTGTTGAACCTCCGCAATTTTGATTGCCGCAAACTATCCCTTGCCCTCGAAATGCTGTCGCAGTTTCTCGCACGGGTCTTCGCGTTCTGCCCGGGGCGTGAACCAGATGAAGTCAAACGTCCGGTTGTCAGCAGTTGCGTTTTCGCCTCGATCGTCGAAATAGTCTGAGATGTTTTCTTCGCCATTGACGACCTCGCGAAAGGATATCGCCACGATCCCGGCATCCGGCTCACGATGCCTGAGAATGACGGGGACAGCATAATCTTTGCGGACATGACCGGAACCGGCAATGAGGACTGCCAGGTCGTTGGCGCCTTTTTCCGTCCGCGCAGACATCATCGCATTTGCCAGCGCGCCGTCTTTCAACCTCTGAACATTGACCATTGGCGCCAGGGAAACTTTTGGCATTAGCCCGCAATGGCCAAATTCGACCGCTTTAAGCAACCCGTCCGACTGTTCTTCGGCCAGCGTGATGTCAAAGCCGAAACGGTCTTGTTCCTCTTGGTTGAGTGAATCGATGCCGTCTCGTCCAACAGCACGGATTGTGTTTCGGTTTGGATTACCGGCAACCACGTCCATCTGATGTTCGACGATTGCCTCCATGATCGGCTGGTAATATTTCCAGTCTGGCCAACCGCTGGTTTCCCATCCGATCTGGTTTCCGAACTTTGCTGGATCAGGATCCGCCATCAGACGATCGATCTCTTCCTGCTGATCGTAATTCAGCATCTCGAAAACGACCGAAGCATTGTCTCCTTCCGGCAATGCACCGAGTTGCGAGATGATCTGCGCTTGCAGGCGGTGATGGTCGGCATTGTCATGCGTTTCGCCGAGCAGCACGTAGTCTGCCTGTGCGGCGGCATCGATCAGCTCGGTTAACGCCACCACCTTTCCGGAAGAATTTACAATTTTACCTGCAAGCGGGTGATCAGTTTCTTCTGTCGATAGCCACTCATCCGCAATCGCCTGTGTAGCCAATACCAAGAAACCAAAGGCGACCAACCAGATTGCGGATTTGAACGAAACTCTTTCCATACAGTGTTTATAGAGCAGAGTTTCGTTCAGTCTACACGACGGCGCTTGCGCCTTCCGCCGGATTGGTAACGAGCTGTCGCATACCGTGAAACAGTTCTCGGCCCATGCCGAAATCGTTCTTGCTCAAATCGGGCTTTGCCGGATGCCGCGCGGCAAGTTCTTCTTCGCTTACCAGCAGTTCCAGCGACCCTGCCTTGGCATCAAGCCGGACCATGTCGCCATCTTCAACCTTCGCGATCAAGCCGCCATCGACAGCCTCCGGTGTCACGTGGATGGCTGACGGGACCTTCCCCGAAGCACCCGACATCCGACCATCGGTGACCAGCGCGACCTTAAATCCGCGATCCTGCAACACACCCAGCGGTGGAACCATTTTGTGAAGTTCCGGCATCCCGTTTGCCTTGGGACCTTGGAATCTCAGAACCGCAACAAAGTCGCGGTCAAGCTTGCCGGCCTTGAAGGCGTCGACAATTTCAAACTGGTCATGAAAGACGATTGCAGGCGCTTCCAAAATGTGACGCTCTTCTTTCACCGCCGAGATCTTGCAGACGGCGCGGCCAAGATTGCCCTGCAGCATTTTCAGGCCGCCATTGGGCGCAAACGGCTTGTCCACGGTCGCCAATATCTTGTCATTGCCCGCTATATCAGGTGCCCGTTCCCAGGTAACCTCACCGTTCTCGTCAAGCTTGGGTTCGTTGCGATAGCCGGACAGCCCTTCGCCCCAGATGGTCTGGACATCCTCATGCAGCAGTCCATTGTCCAGGAGCTGACCGATCAGATATCCCATGCCGCCGGCTGCATGAAAATGGTTCACATCGGCAAGGCCGTTTGGATAGACCCGCGCCAGTAGCGGCACACACTCGGCAAGATCGGCAATATCCTCCCAGCGCAGATCGATGCCCGCACATTTTGCCATCGCAACCAAATGCATGGTGTGGTTGGTCGACCCACCTGTGGCATGCAGGCCGACAATACCGTTTACAATCACCTTTTCATCGACCATACGGCCAACCGGCGTAAACTCGTTTCCGAGCGCGGTAATAGCCAATGCCCGCTTGGTCGCTGCACGCGTCAGGGCTTCGCGTAGTGGCGTGCCGGGATTGACGAAACTTGCGCCCGGCAGATGAAGGCCCATGATCTCCATCAGCATCTGGTTAGAATTTGCGGTCCCGTAAAAGGTACAGGTTCCTGGCGAATGATAGGATTTTGATTCCGCGTCCAGCAACTCTTCCCGGCCGACTTTGCCTTCCGCGAATAGCTGGCGGATTCGCGATTTCTCATTATTGGGTAGCCCGCTTGGCATTGGTCCTGCCGGAACAAAGACCGCCGGCAAATGCCCGAATGTCAGCGCAGCCATGACGAGGCCCGGAACGATCTTGTCACAAATGCCCAGGAACATGGCTGAATCGAACATGTTGTGGGACAGCGCGATTGCTGTCGACGCGGCGATGACATCTCGCGAAAAGAGCGAGAGCTCCATGCCCGGCTGACCCTGGGTGACGCCATCACACATGGCGGGCACGCCGCCGGCAACCTGTGCCACACCGCCGGCTTTCCTTGCCGCCTCCTTGATCAGATCGGGATAATCTTCATAAGGCTGATGCGCTGACAGCATGTCATTGTAAGCCGTTACAATCCCGATATTCGGAACCACATCGCCCGCTAATGCCTGTTTGTCGCCTTGGCCGCAGGCAGCAAAGCCGTGCGCAAGGTTTCCGCAGGAAAGCGCACCGCGATGGGGCCCCTTAGTGATTTGTTCCTCGACACGTTTCAGATAGTTCTTGCGGCTTTCGCGGCTGCGCTCGATCAGCTTGTTCGTCACGTCGCCAATGCATGCAGTTACATCCATGGTACTTCCCTGGCCAAAATGTTTTTGTTTCATGCCGGCTTGTATGCCGGATAAGCGGCACCTGATTTGCAGATCAGGCAGCCCAGTAGATTTCGAGTTTTTCGTCCGCAGCGCTGAGTATGCTGCGGACGGGCATTTCTTCGACAGATCCGGCTTTTTTCGCCTTTTCAAGAACCTGCCGTTTTTCTTCACCCTCTATGTGCAAGATCAGATTATCAGCAGCTACGATGACGGGCAGCGTGAGGGTCAGTCTTTCCTCGCCGGCACCCGGTGCGGTCATTTCCAGAACGAGATGTTTGGTTTTCGGGTCGACCGCTTCTGCCAGGTTGTTTCCGCCTGGAAAGAACGATGCTGTGTGCCCATCCGTACCCATTCCAAGCACGCAGACATCGATTGCGCCGAGCGAGCCGATCTCCTTTTCGGCAATCGCGATTGCCTCACCGGCCGTGTCCGCACTGCCATCATGCAATGGCAGGAGCTTCGCATGCGCTGCCTTGTCCTGAAGCAGCAGCCTTGCGACAAATCCCATATTGGAGCGAGGATTGGCCGGTTCGACAAACCGTTCATCGACCAGCGTCACGGTTATCTTTTCCCAGTCAATGTCTTTGCCTGAAAGCACCTTGAACAATAGTTCCGGGGTCGACCCGCCTGAGACCGCCAAGCTCGCCTTGCCGTTTCTCTCGACGGCTGCGGCCAAGGTATCGCCGATCCGGTTAGCCAGCGCCTCCGCAAGTGCTTCCCTGCTGTCGAATTCATGAAACCGCATGCTGGAAATCAAGCCTCTTCCTCATGCCAGGTTCGCCCGTCCCGCTCCACTAATGCAATGGCCGCCGACGGACCCCAGGTTCCCGAAGTATAATGTTTGCATTTGATGCCGGCACTTTTCCAGCCCTCGATAATCGGATCAACCCATCGCCATCCGGCCTCCACCTCGTCACGGCGCATGAACAAGGTCGCATTGCCTCGGATGACATCGAGCAGCAGGCGCTCATAGGCGTCAGGGGCCTTTGCCTCGAAACTGCTTGCAAAGCTCATATCGAGCGC
>JANQQM010000209.1 GCA_028289365.1 Salaquimonas sp.
GGAGTATTTGGTGCTTGGACCGGTGCGCAATGACAGGAAGTTGTCGCCGGTGGCATCCAGTCCGGTGACAAATGCTTGGCGTTCGGCCATTGGAGTGGCTACCGGTGGCGGCGGTGCTGCCGGGGGCTGCGCTACCTGATCGTAACCAAGATTGAGCTGTGTCGCGGCAAGCAACTGGTTGTATGGATAGTCCTGCGAATTATTGGCAGACCAGATGGCGCGGAGAAATCTTGCACCAGCGGTGAAGTAGCTGTCGCCGGGGATGGCGCCGCTGGCTTTCAGCCGCTGTAATAAAGGTGTGGCCTGTTTGATGTCGGACCAGCCGAGCGAAACCGCATAAAATCCATTGGATGAATGGAAGACGACTGCCGTTGGGAACCTGGAGGCATAGCCCTGGGCCAAGTTGATGGCATCCTGCGGCTGTGTGCGGCTTGCGATCGTCAGCCAACCCTTGCCCGGTCCGGGCTGCATGGCGGCGGATGCGACCTGCTGGAAAGCAAGAGAGAAGACAATAAACAGCGCCGTCGCGAAGAAGTAGAAGACGGTCAATTTTCTTGGCTGAATCATGGTTCGGATCCGGTCGGTCTAGATATTCAATTGCTGTCATTGCTTCATTTACAAGGGTTCCACATCACCTGCGGTTGTTCAAGGCCGCACTGTTTTCACGTCAGAGCGACCAAGCTGAATGTATTAGCATCAGTGCTACACAAGATAGAAAGCTTGTCGTTGAAGTGTTGTGTCGGATTACACCGCACCGGTTGAAATGACTCCCAATATGCGTTGAAATGCCCCTTTCAAATTAAATTATAGTGGAGCAGGCAAGATGAAACATTTGAGAATTGTCATTGCTGCAGGACTTGTTTCAGTATCCTGGACCCTCGGGCCGGAATTTGTAGGCGCGGCGATGGCGCAATCAACCGATTCCCAGACCATAATCGAAAGTCTGGCACCCAAAAAACCCAAAACCCGATCCCTGACCCGGTCTTTCTCGGTTCAAAAGCCGGTAGAGACCGCCGATGACGCTTTTCTGAAGGCATTGCCGACACGCGGTATCCGCATCGATCAGCGCAAGAAACTTGATGAGATCGTCAAGAAGCAGGATTTGCCCAGCATCGATATCGAAATCAACTTTGATTATGATTCTGCGCAGATCAGACCGTCCTCGCTGAAGGATGTGGATGCGTTGGGTGAAGCGCTCACCAATGAGGCGCTGGCAGATTCCCGTATTGTATTGAACGGGCATACGGATGCTTCGGGCAGCGATGCCTACAATCAGGATCTGTCTGACCGGCGCGCAGCTGCCGTACGCGACTATCTTATCAACAGCTTTGGTATCGCGCCTGATCGCCTGGTAGCGATCGGTTATGGCGAAGAACGGCTCAAGAATCCCGCCGATCCGCTTGCCGACGAAAATCGCCGGGTTGAGGTGATCAATCTGACTAAGAGCTAGCGTCGTCAGCACCAAATCTCAACTAATCACAGTTACCGGAATTTTGGGGGCGACCGGTTGGCGATTTCGCATTGTTCTGATTTAGTTGCATTTTTCGAGCGTCGGGAATCGGGGAAATCGTAACGTGGGCAAATTCCTAATCGTATTGTTATGCCTCGGGGCGACAGTTCTCTCCATTCCCGCGGTAAGCCCTTATGGCTTGAACAACTGGATTTCACTTGCGGCCTCCTCCACGGCGTTTGTGGCGATGGCGCTCAACCAGTACCTTGCGACCAGGCCCAGATTACTCGAACCGCTATTTGGCGGGCTGGACCGCATGTACCATTTCCATCGGCAGATCGGGATTGCAGCGCTGTTGTTGATCCTGGTGCATTATTTCATCGAGCCGGATTTCAGGGGGCTGCAGCTGACAGCCGAGTTAAATAGCCTGGCCAGTGATGCCGGGGAAATCGGGTTTTACGGGTTGGTTGCGCTTATCGCGCTTTCATTGGTGAAGCGCATACCCTTGGTGGATTGGGAGATTCCCTACCATCTATGGCGACAAAGTCATCGGCTGATGGGCGTATTTTTCATTTTCATCGCATTTCACTGGTTTTTTATCAAACGTCCCTTTGGCGGGGATGCCTTGCTCGCCAATTATCTGACGGCATTCGGAATATTGGGCATATTGAGCTTCCTTTATACCCAGTTCATCGCCTTCACCAAGACGCGTCTCTACAAGGTTTCGAAAGTCACCAAACTGCCGGCGGCCACGGTTATCGAAGCGGAGCCTTTTTCGAAGGCAATCAAGGCTCGTCCCGGGCAATTCGGGTTTCTTCATTTTGCAAAATCGGGGCTGCGCGAGCCGCATCCCTTCACAATAGCCGGAACGGGCAGGGATGGTTCCATACGCTTTGCAATCAAACCGTCCGGTGATTTTACCAACAGGTTGCGGCAAACGGCGGAAGTCGGTGATCGCATCTATGTCGAGGGCGGTTATGGCCGTTTCGTGCATTCGCGGGGGGGCGACCGTCAGATCTGGCTGGCGGGCGGCATCGGAATCACACCGTTCCTGGCCATGAGCGAAAGCCTTGGCAGGGACGAAAAGCGGCAAATTCACCTCGTTCATTGTGTGAAAGATGCCGACGAAGCCGTTGATCGCGATAAATTAATGGGAAAATCAGCCGAATTGGATGGATTCTCCTATCATGTTCACAATTCGAAAGATAACGGCCGGATTGATGCGGCAAAACTGGCTGAAACCGTGCCATTTGAGGTAGATGGCGCAGATTTGTGGTTTTGCGGCCCGCCTGGGCTGCGCAATGCGATTGTAAAAGGATTGAAGAAAGCAGGCAATAAACTACGCCGCGTGGAGTTTGAGCGCTTCGAGTTTCGGTAAGCGTGTTAATGTTGTGGCCTGTGTGGGATAGCACAGTTTCTACCAGCGCGAATGGCCATATTGGATTGCGGACAATTACGTCCAATTTGCAACAGGAGTTAAGACCATGACTTCAACAAAGAAGCCAATGAAGGCAAAATCGCCGCGTCAGCGCTCCGCGCGCCTTTCAATGATTGCGGTATTAACCGGGGCCGCCGTAACTGCGGGGTTTGCCGGGAGCGCGCAGGCGCGAGACAATTTCAAGCCGGATGCATTTTCCAGCTACAAGCCGGATGTTGTTAACGGTGAATACATGATGAATGCGTCCGGATGCGCATCCTGCCACGCGTCAGGGAATGACCTGAAAAACCTGTCCGGCGGATTGAAGATGGACACGTTCATCGGGACGTTCTTTGTCCCGAATATTTCCGCTCACAACAATGGCATTGGCGGATGGAGCAATGCTGATTTTCTGAATGCAGTCATCAATGGTGTCGGCAAGGACGGGCGGCATCTTTATCCCGTCATGCCCTATACTTCCTATGCCGGGATGAAGCCGGAAGATGTGCTCGACATCAAAGCCTATATCGAGACGCTTCCAAAGTCCGACATGAAGGTCGAAAAGCACAAATTGTCGTTTCCCTATAATCTGAGTGCGACAATCTCTTTCTGGAAGCGCGGCAATTTCGATACCGCAGCCTATCAACCCGATGATGGCAGCCAGCTCGCGCGTGGTCGCTACCTGGTTGAGAATGTCGGTGCCTGTGGTGAATGTCATACGCCGCGGACGATGGATTTCGGTCTTGACAAATCAAGGCCGTTTGAAGGTGAGAAGGGCCTTACCGGCGCCGTTGCCCCGCCGCTTACAAAAGCGCGGCTTGCTTCCATTGATGAAGACAAGTTCATCAAGGGTACGCTGGTTGAAGGCAAGAAGCTCAATGGTTCGCCCATCTCTGATCCGGTAATGAAGAAATTCGTTGCCGGTACCGCCAAGATGACCGAAGAGGACCGCAGGGCGATCCTTGCCTATCTCAAGGGTCGAGAAATCGAGGCGCCCAAAATCGAGGTGACAGCGGAAAAAGCTTGTAAAGACGACTCGGTGATCACGGCGACGCTGACGTCTACTGCCGGCAATTCCAATTCTGGTGACAACCTTGCAGCGCATGCCGATGACTTTGTCGGCAAATATTGCCGCAACTGTCATGGCCCGGGCGAAAGCGCCCAGGGCAGTTTCCCAGCCGGTGACCTGGATTCGCTTGCAACTAATGCTGCGTTCGTAACGCCTGGTGATCGCGAAAAATCACTGCTCTACACCAGTGTTACCAGCGGCCGCATGCCCTATGGCAAGCGTCCTCCTGCTGGTGAGATTGACAAGCTGGGTCAGTGGATTGATTCACTCAACGAGCCGACTGTCGCCAGCCGCGCAGTGGTATCAAGCCAGGTAGAACGTCAGCGGCCAGTCCTGCCGTGGCGGAGCTTTGCCGAGGCGGCAGTGCGCGATATTTCCGATATCAATGAAAGTGACCGTCCGTTCATTCGGTACTTCTCGTACCGACAGCAATATAACGGCAAGCTGCCTTGCGAAGACGAAGCGGCGTTTGAAAAGCGCATGGACCTGTACAAGGCAGGCTTCCACAAGCTCCTGAATTCTCTGTCGCTTGGCAACTCGCTAATCGTTCCGGAAAACGTTGACGGCACCAAAGACCTCATGGTTCGGGTCGATATTCGCGATCTCGAATGGGATGCGGATAAATGGGACAAGCTGGTTGCCGAATATCAGTTTGGATATGACCCAGACAGCGACACCGTTCTCAAGACACTCTCTACCGAGACGGATACGAACCTGCCAATCATGCGGGTTGACTGGTTCATGGCTAACGCGCCGCGTCCGAAGCTGTATCACGCCTTGCTTGACCTGCCCAAGAACATCTCCGAACTGGAGAAGACGCTTGGGGTGGACGTCAATGACAATATCAAGCGTCGTCGCGTTGTACGCGCGGCATTTGAAGAAGGTGCTTCCGGCGTTTCCGATCACAATCGGATGCTCGAGCGTCATGATACGCCCCAGGGTGGCTATTACTGGAAATCGTATGATTTCGCCGGTAGCCGCGACAAGCAGAGCCTGCGTCGCAATCCGCACGGACCGAAGGAAATCGAGCCGTTGGATGCCGATCTGAAGTCGTTTGAGCATGATGGCGGAGAGATGATCTTTTCGCTTCCAAACGGTCTTCAGGGTTACTATCTGTCTACGGCAGAAGGTGACCGGCTGGACAAGGGACCGACGGAAATCGTCTCGTTCCGCCAGCGCCCGATCGGCAAGGGCATTGATATCATCAATGGCCGCTCGTGCATGGATTGCCATGCTGACGGGATTATCGCAAAGCGCGACCAGTTGCGTGGCTATATTGAAAAGTCACCGACATTCTCGGTCGATCAGCGCGATCTGCTGCTGGAGATGTATGTCAAGCAGGACGAGCTGGACAAACATTATGCCCGAGACCGTAAACGCTTTATCGACGCATTGGATGCAATCGGTGCAACCGAAAAGGCGCCTGACGGTACGCTCAAGAGCAAGTCGGGTCCCGGCAAGGAAGAAATCGTCACCTGGTATGCGGATCTGTATGAAGATGATCTGGATGCCGACGCCCTTGCTGCCGAGTTCGATATGACGCTTGAGGAGTTCGAGCAGGGTATCCAGCGCGTAGACGACAATGAGGTACTGCGTATCGGTCTTGACTGGATTACCCAGCTCAAGGGCGGAGCAAAAGTGCCGCGCTTCGAAGTCGAGCAACAGTTTGCTGCGCTGGTCAAGCCTCTACTGGGTCTCGATCCGCTCGACAAGGATACCGAGGAAGGTGCAACCACCAATGAAGACAAGTCTGCAAAGGTGGACACGCCCGACTACAAAGATCCTGACTATCGTGATGATGCGTTCAAGGATGACGATGCCAAGAAGAAGCTGGCATTGAAAGTGAAAGTCGACAACACTGATGTGTATATCGACGAGAAGCTATCCTTTGACGTCACGGCAACCAATGCCTGTGAATTACAGGTGTTCTATGTCGAAGCGGATGGCAATGTTGAAGTTGTGCCGCAGGAAATGATTGGAGCGAAGAATCTGGAAGCCGGCAAGGCAAGACGGATTCCTGATCCAGCTTCCGGCGACCTGGTCTTCGATAGTGCCGCCAAGAACGAGACGCTTCTGTTGTTCTGCCGCGAAGGCGGATTAGGCAACCAGAGACTCTCTGCCGATCAAGCCAAGAAGCTGGCGGAAAAATCAGGAGAGTCCGCCTCACGTGGCCTGGCCATCAAGCTTTTCGAAAAAGCCAAGGAAGCCGAGAAAAAGGTTGAGGCCAAAGATGGAAAGAAAGGCGGCAAAGGTACCTCCGCCATCCATATGGTAACGTTCAACGTCAGGGAACGTGACTAGAAAACAAACGCCGGGATCAATTCAGATCCCGGCGTTTCTTCTTCAAGATCAGATGATGCGTCAGTATTAATCACTCCGGATACAAGAAGGTTTTCCCTGCATCCCTTCAATTTTTCTGCGAAGCATATTATAGATTCTTTAGTCTGTGTTTCTTGCACAGGCTGGGGACTAGGAATTTAAGCCAATTCCATGCATAACCGGTCAAATCACATGCGAATGCGCTGAGTGCGCGAGGCTTTGGGCGAAAGGCAAGCATAATGAAACCAACCCTGATTCTCGTTGGTGCCGACAAAGGCGGCGTTGGCAAAACCACGACATCGCGGGCGCTGCTCGATTTTCTGCAGCGGCGAAATATCCTGGCGCGCGCATTTGATACCGAAGATCCGCGCGGAACGCTGCACCGGTTCTATCCGGGAATTACCGAAATCATCGATCTGGAAGAAGTCTCGGATCAGATGAAGGTGCTGGATACGATGGACTCAGCGGCGGTGAAAGTCACGGTGGTCGATCTGAAGGCCGGCGCAATGTCCGATGCGCTTGAGACATTCGAGAATATCGGTGTGCTGGAGGCCGCGCGGAACGGGCAATTTAGCCTGGCGCTTATCCATGTGGTTGGTCCTTCCATAGCGTCACTCGACGAGATGGGTGAGGTGGCCAAATACACCAAGGACATTTCCTATATCATCGCCCGGAATTTCATCAATGAGACCAATTTCTTCGAATGGGATGCGAAGACATTCAAGAAATATTTTGCCGGATTGTCCAATGCCCGCGAGATTGATGTGCCGAAGCTGAATGAGATGGCCTATGAGCAGGTTGACCTTGCAGGCGTAACCTTCTCGGACTTTATCTCGAACAAGAAAGCCAATGGTGATGATGGCAGTTTCTCGTTTGTGCTTCGTGGCTATGTTCGCAAGTGGATCCAGGATCTCGACACCGAGTTTGAGAAACTGGAACTGATCAAGTCCATAATTGAAGAAACACGGTCTGCTTCCCGCAGTGGAAATGAGGAAGGCGAAAAGTCCGGTGAATAATTACGGGCACTCTGACTAAAAGCCGGGGAGGCGATGATCGACTCCCATATCTATATCATCTGCTCAGATAAGGCGCGTAACGGCAAGACGTTGTTTGCGCGCCTTTATGCTGACCGGTTATCGCTTTCCGGCAGTAACCGGCTGCATGTATTCGATACCGACTATCCCCATGGTGGCATTGCTTCGTATTTCCCCGATGATCACGACATCATCGACTTGAGCCGTACACAGGATCAGATGCAGTTGTTTGACACGATGATCGGTGGTGCAGGGATAAACTATGTCGTTGATCTTCAAGCCAGCCTGTTAAACCAGTTTTTCTCGATATTTCACGATATTTCCTTCGACACCGGTGCGCGGGAAGCTGGTGTCGGGGTTGTCGTCTATTTCATCGTGGACAGGTCATTGAACTCAATCCATGAAGCCGAAAAGGTTCGCGCGCACTTGCGGTGCAGCGAATTCGTGCTCGTCCATAATGAGGCAATTGGTAATGCGCTAGCCATCCCGGGCGCAGCTGAAGAGTATGAGGACATTGAAAAAGACCGTGATCTGCTGTTCCCGAAGCTCTCCGACGAGACGCTGGCCCTGGTAGAAAGTGCTGATTTTTCATTTTCGGAATTTATTGCCGGAAATTCCGAGGATTTGCCGATTGAGATACGGCGCGAATTGTGGTTGTTCCTCGAAATGATCTACAATCAAAGACGGGTAGGCGGCTCCGAAACCGTGCATCTGATTTAGTTAATTCCGATACCAAAAATCTTTTCAAATCACCGAGTTTGCGCCGTGCAAATTCTATCTCGAGAAAATTATGAAAAAATTCATTGTGACGACGACCATCAACGAGCCGACGGAAGCAATCAGGCGGTTCGACGCGCTCGCGGGCTGGACGCTGATTGTCGTTGGCGATCAAAAAACACCCGAACCCTACACGTTGAAGAACGGCATATACCTGACGCCAGCAGAGCAGGAAAAACTTGCTCCGGAGTTATCGGATCTCATCGGCTGGAATTGCATACAGCGCCGTAATCTGGGTTTTGTCCTGGCGCTGGATCTGGGTGCAGAACTGGTCGCCACGGTAGATGACGACAACATCCCGTATCCGGATTGGGGTTCCAAAATTCTGCTGGGCACGCCACAAACAGTCACCACCTATGATGCACCCAATGGCTGTTTCGATCCGATAGGTGCGACGGAGCATGGTCATTTGTGGCATCGAGGTTATCCCCTGCAGCTGTTGAGTTCGCGGGATTACTCGAACCAAGCAGAGGAAACGCACCAGTTTGATGTGCAGGCTGAATTCTGGGATGGCGATCCGGATATCGATGCTGTCTGTCGCATGGAGCACGCACCCACAGTGAAATTCGATGCTGCCAGATTTCCTTTCTGCTCTGGAGCTGTGAGCCCGTTCAATTCACAGAACACGATTTTGACCCGCGAGGCGCTTGCGCATTATTTCATGGCGCCTGGTGTTGGCAGGATGGATGATATTTGGGGCGCCTTTCACGTATATGCGCAAGGATTCAGAACTATTTACTGTCAGCCATCGGTTCGCCAGGATCGCAATCAACATGATCTGACCAAGGATCTTGAGGGCGAGATTTTGGGCTATCGATTGAACGAGATAATTGTGCGGTCAATCAATGAGGGTCGTTATGGTGTTGCGGATTATTGGCCAGAACAGGCGCTCAGAGCCTTCGACGCATACCGACGGAGGATAGGTGCGTGATTTCCATTATCATCGTCGGGCGCAACGACAATTACGGTGGCGACTTCGAAGACCGGCTATTTGCAACTGTCAGTTACAACATCGCCGAATTGAGGCGGCGGAACATCAGTTTTGAGCTTGTCTTTGTCGAATGGAATCCGATTGCCGACAGACCTCTTCTTTCAAGCAAGATTGTCGAACGATTTGAGGAAGCCCGTTGCGTTGTCGTTGATGAAATGGTGCATGGTTTTATCAGCCAGAACAAGCATATCAAAGTGTTTGAATATCATGCAAAAAATGTCGGTGTCCGTTATGCTCTTGGCGATTGGCTGTTGATTACAAATCCCGACAATTATTTCGGCAAGGATATTTTCGATTTTCTTGAGACTGACAAGTTTGAGCCTACCGCATTCTATCGGGCTGGCTGGATTGATATTGATGATGAATCCAGTGTGGACGCGGAAGGTTTGCATGATCAGTATGCAACTGTCGGCCCTCCTTTCGTCCATGCTGCAGGTGATTTTATCCTGTGTTCAAAATACATGTTTGACCGTGTCGGTGGTTTTCGTGAAGATCTTGCATTCACCAACACCCACAAAGACGCAATCCTTTGTCTTTCGCTTTTTGACCTAACCGACAATGTACGGAAGATTGGAAACACCTATCACCTGCGTCATGACAGAGAAAATGAATTAAAGAGGCGTGTGCAATATAATTGGAAAAAGGTTGAGCGTGTCCCGCAACCAACCTATGGGCATGCTGATTTGTGCAATTCATCCTCAGTTGCACCGCGCATTGCACGATTGAGTCTGAAAGAGGAGCTGCTATCGGCCGCGCGTAAAAAGAAACCGGTCAATCCCGTCATTCCAAGAAGGCATCGAATAAAACAAAACTGGATAAAAAAAGTTCGCCAGCTCGCCGCCAGCCCGTTCCAGAGGTTGTTTTAGTATGTCGCATATAGCTGCCTGAAGGGGTGCGTGCCCGACATAGTCCGCGGAACATCAGGAATCCGAATGGCATTTGTGACCGGGAATAGAATCCAAGGTATTTAAAGCCGATCTCGCAGTAAATTCTCGAATTTGCGCTAGGTTTTCACCGTTTGCAGGTGTAGTTTAGCGCCTCTGCCAACATGGAGTTCAGGTCACAACATGGAATTGCGCCAACTCGACGAAAATCTTGCGGTATCGGCCCAGATCGTTCCCTCTGATGTTGCGATGATTGCCAATACCGGTTTCAAATGCATCATTTGCAACCGGCCGGATAGCGAGCAGGGCGCCCATCCACATGAGGAGATCAAGGCGGCCGCGGAAGCTGCGGGGCTTGAGTTTCATTTCTTGCCGGTTGTCAGTGGCCAGATTACCGAGACGGATGTTCAAGACATGGCGGAATTGATGGAGAGCGCGGCGAAGCCCGTGCTTGCCTATTGCCGGTCTGGCGCCCGGTGTACCAATCTATACGCGCTGGTCATGCAGCAGGGATAGTTGTGCCAATCCTTCGCCTTCTGATTTCATTGCTTTTCTTATGGTCAGCCGCAACATCGGTTGTGGCAGCTGAGCCAGCCTATTTTCGCGTGACGGGAGTAGATGCGTCCGATGTTTTGAATATCCGTGCGGAACCAAATGCGAGCAGCCAGCAAATCGGCAGTTTCGAACACGATGCCGGTCCGATCGAGGTTCTGGAAGTTCGGGATGTCAATGGCAGGGAATGGGGAAGGGTGCATTACTTTGAATCGGACGGTTGGGTGTCCATGCGATATCTTGCGCCAGTTAATATTGCGACAGTCGCCAATACCAAATTGCCGTTGGGCCTGTCCTGTGGCGGGACGGAACCATTCTGGAATCTGGTTTTTCAGGAAAGCGAAGTCGAATTTTCACAGATGGGAACGCAGCTGGGAACGTTGCCCTTACAACTGACGACAACGGCGAGGGGGAGAAATCATCGATTTGCCGTAGTAGCTGCTGATCAAGGGAGACGAATGACGGCTTTTGTCAGTCGAGGAGAGCAATGTTCCGATGGCATGTCGGATAGAAATTACGGCTGGCGGATTGATTTGCTGATCGAAGACCCGGACAATACCGATCTTGCCGGTTCGTATGAAGGTTGCTGCCGTCTGCCGCTGCAATAATTTCGTCAGGCGCAGTATCAAGCGCGCAAATTGACAGTATTGCTTTTCTCATCTCCCAAGGCGGAGAGGACGGTTTTGACGATTCCTGCTGCATCAAGGCCAGCATCAGCATACATTTTTGCCGGGGAGTTCTGGTCGATAAACCGGTCGGGCATGAAGGCCGAGCGGAATTTCATGCCATTATCCAGCAATCCATTCTGGCTCAGGAACTGCGCCACATGGCTTCCGAAACCACCAATCGCGCCTTCCTCCACCGTCAACAAAACGGCATGCTCGCGTGCCAGGCGGGATATCAAGTCGGTATCGAGCGGTTTGGCAAATCGGGCGTCGGCAATCGTAGTCGACAGTCCCAGCGATTCCAGTTCTTCAGCCGCAAGCATGCATTCCTGCAATCTTGTTCCAAATGACAGGAGCGCAATCTTGGTGCCTTCGCGGACGATCCGGCCTTTGCCGATTTCAAGAAACTCGCCGAATTCCGGCAGTTCCACGCCAACGCCTTCTCCGCGCGGATATCGGAAGGAAACCGGGCCCTCGTCATAGACGGCGGCAGTATGGACCATATGGCGCAATTCCGCCTCATCGGCTGCCGCCATCACCACCATGCCCGGGAGAGTGGCTAGAAATGTCGTGTCGAAGGAACCCGCATGGGTCGGCCCGTCGGCACCGACGAAACCGGCGCGATCTATCGGAAATCTGACCGGCAATCGCTGGATTGCGATGTCATGTACGACCTGGTCATAGGCTCTTTGCAGGAATGTCGAATATATCGCACAGAAAGGTTTCAGCCCCTCGGTTGCCAATCCGCCTGCGAATGTGACTGCATGCTGTTCTGCAATGCCGACATCGAATGTGCGTTCCGGGAACACTTCATTGAAGAGATCAATACCCGTGCCCGATGGCATGGCGGCGGTAATCGCGACGATCTTCTCATCGCGTTGCGCTTCCTGGATCAGGGATTTCCCAAATACGCTGGTGTAGGAAGGTGCGTTCGGTGTCGGTTTGGCCTGCTGGCCGCTGATAACATCAAACTTGCCGACACCATGATATTTGTCGGCGGAGTTTTCCGCGGGTTCATAACCCTTGCCCTTTTGTGTCACAACATGAACCAGAATCGGACCGTCCTCGGCATCGCGGACGTTTCTGAGGACGGGAATCAAATGATCCAGGTTATGGCCGTCAATTGGGCCGACATAATAAAAACCGAGTTCCTCGAACAAGGTGCCGCCGGTCCAGAATCCGCGCGCATATTCTTCCGTCTTTCGAGCCTTGTCGTGGAAGAATTTCGGCAGGCTGCCAGCGAGCTGTTTAGCTGTTTCGCGCAGCGACAGATAGGTCTTACCAGAAACAAGCCGAGCCAAATATGCGCTCATTGCCCCGGTTGGAGGCGCAATCGACATGTCGTTGTCGTTCAGAATGACAATCAAGCGGGCATCAAGTGCACCGGCATTGTTCATGGCTTCATAGGCCATGCCCGCCGACATTGCTCCATCGCCGATGACTGCAACGACATTGCGCTTCTCACCAAGAATTTCGCTTCCCATCGCCATGCCAAGGCCTGCGGAAATCGAGGTGGATGAATGGGCGGCGCCAAAGGGGTCAAACTCACTTTCATCGCGCTTGGTGAATCCGGAAAGCCCGCTTTCCTGACGCAGTGTCCGGATTCGGTCACGGCGCCCCGTTAGGATCTTGTGGGGATAACTCTGGTGCCCGACATCCCAAATCAGCCGATCATTTGGTGTATCGAAAATATGATGCAGCGCGACTGTCAATTCCACGACGCCAAGGCCTGCGCCAAGATGGCCTCCGGTCTGCGAAACCGTGTCAATCAATTCGAGGCGCAACTCGTCCGCGAGTTGGGCCAGCTGCGCATCATCCAGTTTTCGCTGGTCTGCCGGAACCCGGATAGAATCCAGCAATGGCGTTTCAGGTCTCATTCAGTATTTTCCTTAGAACCCAGCCTGCCTGTCGTCCAGATTTGTGCGCAATGATCAATGCGTGAATTAAAGGATTGAAGGGTTCTTGGTACTTATTTCATTGCATGATCGGCATCTCTACAGCATTTATTGCAACTGTAAATCAGCCGAACAAGGCGATATCTGGTAAATCCAGCAGATTTTTCAACGAAATAGGCTTTTTAAGTCGAACTGTGTGTTTTCTGCCTGTTCTGCCGTAATCTCACGGTCAAGTTCGAGCAACCGCTTTCCAAACATATAAGGTTTGGGGTCGTTCATGGCATCGACCGCAACAAAACGATTTTGGGCAAAATACCAGACCGATTGAGCGCCTTCGCGGCTGCCGCGGCGGATGACGGTCTGATCATAACCCATATTGAAACCGGCGATCTGCAGTTTGGTGTCGTACTGATCTGACCAAAACCACGGAACGGGCTTGTATCTGATGTCATCGCCTGCAATCGCGTAGGCTGCCGCCTCTGCCTGGTCAATTGCGTTTTGAACGGATTCAAGGCGGATTTGCGCGCCCCGAAATTCAAATGAGGCACAATCTCCGGCAGCATGGATGTTCTCGCTGGAAGTTCGGGTCGACGCGTCGACCATTATCCCGTTGTTGATCTTGATGCCCGCTTCTTCGGCAAGTTCCACATTGGGTGTAATGCCAATACCGGCGACGACGGTATCAACCGGCAATACAGAACCATCGGGCAGTTCAGCGCCGCAAACCCGGCCATTTTCTCCAACCAGACGCTTTATTGCCGTTCCTTCCCGGATTTCGACTCCCTTGGCTTGGTGCAGTTGGCGAAAATACGCCGCCGTTGTTTCCGAGGCCACACGGTTGAGGATGCGGTCGGCCATTTCAATGATCGTCACCCTAAGTCCACTCATGATTGCGACTGAGGCAACCTCCAGGCCTATGTAGCCGCCGCCCAGAACCAAAAGGTGTTTTCCAGCTACGATGTCCGAGCCGATGGCATCAGCGTCAGCAATGTGTCGCAATGTGTGAACACCATCGAGCCCGCCGCCGATCTCTTCGGGCAGTGTTTTCGGGGTCGACCCGGTGGCCAGCAAGAGCTTGTCAAATTCCAGCTTTTCTCCGCTTCCCAGCGTGACCGTCTGGTTCTCAGGGGAAATCTCAACAGCACGTTCGCCGGTCAGGCATTTGACGCGTTCATCCTGATACCAGTCTGCCGGGCGCAACAATAATCGGTCGGCTGTCATTTCGCCCGTCATGTACTTCTTTGACAGTGGCGGCCGTTGATAGGGCAGGGATGGTTCGTCGCCGATCAGCGCAATGTCCGCATGGGTATCCAGTTCCCGCAGCTTTGCGGCAAAGGCAATTGCAGCCTGGCCGGCACCGATGACAACTATCCTGCGGCTCATTTTCTTATTCCGGGAAAGGTGATCACGTTATTGAATTCCGATGCAATTCTCATTGACAATTAGGCCGATCAGGCAGGATATCGCACTTCTGATTGATATCGGAAACTAGATATATGCGAAAACCCTCTCAAACCAGCGATAATTCCATCACCGAAGTATCTGTGTCGGACACTCCGGCTGAAAGACCCTCAGAATTGCGGGTTTCGAAGGACCGGCGACAATTGACGGTAAAGTTTGGCGAAAACAGGAAATACGAGCTTCCAGCGGAAATGTTGCGTGTCTTGTCTCCATCGGCGGAAGTTCAGGGGCATAGTCCAAGCCAGCGGAAA